>JBAQLX010000049.1:0-5174 GCA_049302315.1 Desulfosporosinus sp. | reverse complement strand
GCCCCATTATATCATGCCAAATACCTATACGAGGAATATAATACTATTTTCCTTAAATAAATTGCATATTAGCCCTGATCAATGGCGTTTTGGTACGGTTCCTTGGGGGGACGTGGGCCGAAGAACTGGAAATAATGGCATTCCATTCGTCCGTTATAAAGCTTTCGGCTATTGTCCCAACGCCGTCCGATGAATCGTTCCGGGAATTGATGAGTGGTTAGCATATGAAGGGACCAATTTTGCAAACGCTTAAACGTTTCTCCCAGTTCAAGATAGAGTCCTTCAATCTCTGTGACATCCCCAAGTCGTTGTCCATAGGGTGGGTTGGCAATCAAATGTCCGTATTTAAACCTAGACCGCACTTCGGCCACCGGTAGTCGCTGAAAGTGGATTACATCCTCTACCCCCGCCTCAAGGGCGTGTGTGCGGGCCAAGACCAAAGCCTCAGGATCGATATCTGAACCGTAAATATGTAAAGGTACGTGGCGATTCCAAAGATCGAGAGCTTCCTGACAAGCTTCTTGCCAGAGTGCTTTGGGAATTCTGGTACATTTCTCTGCCGCAAAACTACGCTTCAGGCCCGGCGCCCGGTTTTGGGCCATAAATGCCGCTTCGATGGGAATTGTTCCGGTCCCGCAAAAGGGGTCCAGTAAGGCGCGATCTTTGTGCCAGAAACTTAATTGAATCATTGCCGCTGCCAAAGTTTCTTTTAACGGCGCTTGTCCGGCAAGTTGCCGGTAGCCGCGCTTGTGTAAACCTAATCCGGACGTGTCCAAGGTCAGGGTCACAAGATCATTGAGCAGGGCGACTTCGATCTGATAACGGGGTCCCGTCTCTTCAAACCAGCTCCTGCCATAGCTTGCTTTGAGGCGTTCCACAATCGCCTTTTTAACAATAGCCTGGCAATCGGAAACACTGAACAACTGGGATTTAATAGATTTTCCTTGCACGGGAAAATTCGCATCCTCAGGAAGCCACTCCTCCCAGGGTAATGCTTTTGTTTGCTGAAAAAGCTCTTCAAATGTTCGTGCTTTGAAGGAGCCCATTTTAAGAAGAACACGATCCGAACTACGTAACCAGAGATTTGTACGGCAAATCCCCAGCTCATCAGTGCTGAAAGAGACTCTCCCGTTTTCGACCTTTAAGTTATCATACCCAAGGTTTTTCAGCTCACGAGCCACAATGGATTCCAAACCAAAAGCGGCCGTGGCGATCAGCTCAATTTTTGCCATCTGGATTCAACCTCTCTTAGTTTAGCTAAGTAAGCCCAGTTCCCTTTTTGTGCGTTCTGCCATTTGTTTAAGCATTCTTTTTCTATAGCTGGAACATAACGGTCCATAAAACACTATCCCATACTTTTCTAACATCTTTGCTTCAATGGCTTTTCTGGTACGTCCTATTTCGGGGACATACTGAGACTTCCTTTTGGCTTTGTGGAATTTCGCGTGATGTGCGAGATCAATAAACACTGCAAGATTTGCAGTTCTGTTGTCATTATCATCCTCGTTCAGATGGTGCACAATTTCGGTTTCTTTCAATTTTCTTTCCAAGTATCTCTCAATTATTAACCGAGAGACCACCTTCGCTTCGTTTTCAATATTCCTGGTGTCACTCATAGTTGACTCCCCTTTCAAAATGTTACCCAAACAAAAAACAAGCAACAGCCATTAGGATGTACATCTGTCATCCCGCCGGTCAAATTGCCCTTATTTCAGAGGTAAATTTTATTTGACTTATATACTCTTTTAGTATAACATATTTTGTTTGTAATTTCAACCTTCTTCTTATTTTCTTCCCGTTCAATACAATAATTCTATCTCGGCTATGCTTTTGAGTTCATGATATTAAACTGTCACCTTTTCTTGAAAACAAAATATCATGCATGAAGAGCAGATATTGATTTTTATATCTGCTTAGATTGAGGTGATTGTATGAATTATAAGTTGGCGCAGTCCAATTACAGGCATCTGGTTGTAGGGGCAGACACAAAGATTCCTCTGCAGAACGGTCAATTTACATCAGCCATAAACTTCGATAACGCGGCTTCAACCCCTCCCTTTGTTTCGGTCATGGAGGAAATAAATAACTTTTCGACTATGTATTCTTCTATCCATCGAGGCACCGGTTATAAATCAAAGCTTTCTTCCCAGCTCTTTGAAGCGGCAAGGTCCGTCGTCCTAAAATTTGTTAATGCCGACCCTTACCAGGATACAGTGATTTTTGTTAAAAATACGACGGAAGCGATTAATAAATTATCCTATCGTCTCTGGCATGGAAACAGGAAAAGTGTCATCCTATCGACCTGGATGGAGCACCATTCCAACGATCTCCCGTGGAGAAACAAGTTTCAGGTGGATTATGTTCAAACAGATACCTGCGGAAAATTAAGTCTTGAAAATTTAGAGTATAAATTAAAGAAACATAAGGGCAATGTTAAACTCGTAACCGTGACCGGAGCCTCCAATGTTACCGGATATGTAAACCCGATACATAAAATAGCTGAACTGGCCCACCGCTATCAGGCCAAAATATTGGTTGATGGCGCACAATTAGTCCCGCACCATATCGTTAATATGAAACCGCAAAATCCCCTCCAGCATATCGATTATCTTGCTTTTTCTGCTCATAAAATGTACGCACCCTTTGGCACAGGAGTACTCATTGGCCCGCAGGAAACGTTTAAACAGGGTATCTCTGAATTTGTGGGCGGAGGTACCGCAGAAACCGTGACCCATGATTGGGTAGTATGGGCTAACCCTCCATATAAAGAAGAGGCGGGAACCCCCAACGTTATGGGGGTTGCTGCGCTCGTGGCAGCGATTAATACCTTAACAGCCATAGACATGAGGAACATTGATAACTATGAGCGTGAGCTTACCAACTATGCCAACCTGAAGCTAAAATCAATCCCCGGGATTACGCTTTACTCGCATACCGCCCCAGATGAACCTGGAATTGGGGTTATCCCTTTTAATATTCAAGGAATTGCTCACCACCAAGTTGCAACTCTTCTGTCCAACGAGGCGGGCATCGCAGTTCGCAGCGGCTGTTTTTGTGCCCAGCCCTATATTCAACAGCTATTATCCATTTCCCCGCAACAAATGGAGTTCTACAAAAATAGTGTGGACGCTCCCCGCCCAGGTATGGTTCGATTAAGCTTCGGCTTATACAACGACTTCAGTGAAATTAATGTTTTAACCCACTTACTGGAAAGAATCAGTAAGCGCCCTGCAACTTACAGGAACCTAGTGTAATATATTTCTCATTTCTACGAACAATAGGTTTGTAGAAAACATTGAAGGGGTGCGTGAATTGAATAAGAAAATGAACATCCTCATGTTTAGCGGAGAATATGATAAAGCTTTAGCCGCTCTGGTACTTGCCAACTCTGCCCGGGAGTTGGAGGTTGACGTAACCATGTTTTTCGCCTTTTGGGGGCTAATGCTCGTTCGTGACCCTGAAAAAGGGACGTCCGAGAATAAAAGTGTCTACGAAAAAATGTTCGGGATGGTTACTCCCAGGGGACCTGAGGCATTGCCCCTCTCCAGAATGAACATGGCCGGACTTGGCAAACAAATGCTTCTGGAGATGATGGAAGACGACCAAACCCCCTCTCTGACAGACTTTCTCAATGGAGCGAGGGAAAAGGGGGTAAAATTTTATGGCTGTAAATTATCCGTTGATGTCATGGGCTTTAAAGAAGACGAACTGTTACCGGAAGTTGAAATCATCACGGCAAAAGATTATTTAGGCGATGCCCTGACCTCTGACATTCAACTTTTCATCTAGTTACTATGTGCTTATTCCCAGAGCTTCTTTGGCCAGCCGGTCTACGTAATCGTTAAATCGATCTCCTGAGTGGCCGGCAACTTTTCTAAATTCGTAAAGTCCCTGATGCGCTCGCATAAACGCGACGTAGGCTTTGGTAAACTTATTTTTTGCTTGCCAGGCTCCGGTAACCCAATGCGAAATTCCGGAATAGTCGTGATAGATCAGGATACGGGCATTAAGCGTTTGGGCTTTTTCCACAGCATGTTGGACAGCCGCCAGTTCGCCGGCGACATTTCGCATACTTGCTGCTTCAAGGTCTTCCCCAACCCCATTGCTTTCAAAAACGACCTCGCCATTCTTGATAAAGGCATAACCGTAGGAATACCTGCCCTTGCAAAAGCTGCCGTCTGTATAGACTTCATAGTCAATAGAGCCTATGGCATCGAGCGGACCATTCACCTTGCTGCCTTCGCTAAGATCGGCAGAAGACCTAACGCTGCCGTTGAGCCACTCCAGGGCTTCAACTTTCGTTTCAAACCCTTTATACACTGCCCCTTTGTACCCCTTGACAGAGGCCAGACATTCTGGCCAGTTGTTAAAAATCCCTACCTTAGTTCCTTCTTTAACTGCGTAGTAATTTTTTTTACCCAAAGCTTGTTCCTCCTTAAACTTTGGCAATCTCGCTGGTTAGTCTGATAAAAACCTTTTGATGAATGATATTCTTCCAATAATAAAATAATAGGTTAAAGCTGCACAAAACACAAACCGTAACCACAAATGAAGGAGGACTGCCCCCGTGACTAAAGTAATAAAAACTATGGATGGAAACCAAGCCGCGGCCTTGGCTTCTTATTCCTTAACCGAGGTAGCCGCGATCTTTCCGATTACCCCGTCTACTCCGATGGCGGAAGATGTCGACGAGTGGTCCGCACACGGTATGAATAATATATTCGGTCAACCGGTAAGAGTGTCCGAACTACAGTCAGAGGCCGGCGCCGCCGGAGCCTTGCATGGTTCTTTGGCAGCAGGGGCACTTTCAACTACTTACACTTCATCTCAGGGTCTGCTCTTAATGATCCCCGATATGTATAAAATTGCAGGAGAACTATTGCCGGCGGTGTTTCACGTAAGCGCTCGGGCAATTTCTACGCACGCTTTATCTATCTTTGGCGACCACCAGGATGTTATGGCTTGCCGGCAGACCGGCTTTGCCCTCCTTGCTTCCTCAAACGTTCAAGAAGCTCATGATTTAGCTTACACAGCCCATCTTTGTACGATTAAATCCCGAGTTCCTTTTCTCCATTTCTTTGATGGCTTCCGAACCTCACATGAGATTCAGAAGATCGAAGTGATCAATGAACAGGAAATTGCCGAGATTGTTGATTGGCAGGCTATCCAAGCCT
>JBAQLX010000048.1:0-25052 GCA_049302315.1 Desulfosporosinus sp. | reverse complement strand
GATATACACAGTACAATTATTTATGCTAATCCAAACTATTCCCGGATTCTGAATGTACCTGTTGAAAAAGTCCTGGGTAAAAAAATAAGTGATATCGAACCAACCTCTAAATCGCTGGAAGTGTTGAAAACAAAAGTACCTATTTTGGGAGAATATGATCTTGTAAAATCAATTAATAAACATGTTGTTTTTAGTACGACGCCATTTTTTGATGGGGCGCAAATCTTGGGCGCAATAGGAATCTTTCGAGATGTAACTGAAGTTGTACAGCTTAATGAACAAATCATTAAGCTTAAAGGGTATAATGAAAAACTTATTAACGAATTTAAAGAAGATTTACCTGAGAGTTTTAACAATATTTTTGGAGCAGATCCTTCGTTAATAAAAGTGTTGAACCTTGCCGCCCAAGTAGCGCCTAGTGATGTTAACATAGTAATTGAGGGTGAAAGCGGTGTCGGTAAAGGATTAATAGCAAAAGCTCTCCATCAGGCAAGTAAACGAAAAGACGGACCATTTGTTAACATAAATTGTTCAGCAATACCGAAAAATCTTTTCGAAAGTGAGTTTTTCGGCTATGCGGGCGGCTCTTTTACAGGGGCAAAAAAAGAAGGGCACCTTGGCAAGTTTGAATTAGCTAACGGTGGCACACTTTTTCTTGATGAGATAGGAGAAATACCACTTACAATGCAGCCGAAGCTCCTACGCGCTCTTCAGGACGGGGAAATTGATCCTATCGGAGCCACTAAACCGCATATTGTTGATGTTCGGGTATTTGCAGCAACGAATCAATGTTTATTGGAACTTACAAATAAAGGTTTATTTCGAAAAGACTTATATTATCGTCTTAACGTCGTCAATATTAAGATCCCACCTCTTTGTGAAAGAGAAAATGATATTGTATTAATCGCTCAAAAGATTCTGGAAAAAGATTTTCCAAATTATCATTTTCTTGACGAAACGCTTGAAATTCTTAAAAATCACGAATGGCCTGGTAATATCAGGGAACTGCAAAATGTTATAAAACATGGGATAGTGATGAGTAAAAATGGCATTATTAAACCAATCGACTTACCTGATTATATACAAACTACAAGTAATGAAATTGGCAATATTATGAACCTTGAGCCTATGAGTTCTTTTAATAACCTATTTAAAGAAAAGGTTGGCAATAGAGAGAAAGAATTAATTTTACAAGCATTAAAACAATGCAATAATAACCGATCTGCTGCAATTAAAATGTTGGGAATATGCAGAGGAACTTTCTATAAGAAACTTAAAGCATTCGAGTTATTATAAACTAACTGCGAGTTCTAATTCATAGTTATACCGACCAAAACCCGCAAAACGGGTGTCCATTCCGAAAAAAGCCGGCAGTGAACTCGTTCCACTAAAGATATAATTGAGCATCAATTGTTCTCTCAAATCAGTATCAATCGGCGCGGAAGACCTTTAACAAGCCATGAAACTATTGTTAATCTGATAGGCTCAACACGAACAAGAAAAGGTCTGGTGGTTGAAAGCGTACTGGATACAAACATTTATGAAAAAGGTAAAAAAGTAAGCAAAGAAGAATTTGTCGCACCTAACGGAAAACCCACTACAGCTGCAACACCAATTCCTGTGCCGTGTAAGAGCTTTGCCGCCATTTGCACATACGTCGGGTTCACACAAACCATGACAAACTTATGCTGTTGAGCCTCATGACAAAGCGCCACAATGTCTTTTTCTGTGGCTTGCGGTTTTAATAACGTATGCTCCGTTATTCCGGCAAGATTCATCTTACTCCCGTTCCTTTCCATACCCATAATTGCGTAAGCTATCCGGACGATTACGCCAATCTTTTTTAACTTTAACCCAAACTTCCAAAAATACCTTGCTGCCTAACAACGCCTCAATGTCCAGACGAGCCAAGCTGCTGATCTCTTTGAGCTGTCTGCCGCCTGCCCCGATAACAATCCCTTTTTGAGATTCACGCTCAACCACAATCAAAGCTCTCACTTTAACAAGGGTCTTTTTTTCTTCTACTTCTTCGATCACAACGGCAATCGAATGAGGGACTTCATCGTGAGTCAGCTGGAGCGCTTTTTCGCGCACCAGTTCCGCCATAATAAACCGTTCCGGCTGATCGGTCACTTCATCCTCGGGATAATACATGGGCCCTGGAGAGAGTTGGGCAAAAATCACCTTTAACAGTTCATCCGAATTTTCCCCTGTTTTTGCTGAAATAGGAACAATCGCCGTAAAATCGACAAGCGCAGCAAACTGCTGAATTTTACGCATCAACAGTTCTTTCGTCGCCAGTAAATCAACCTTATTTAAGACGAGTACGCATGGGGTCTTCGTTTGCTTGAGCATTTCGATAATATACTCTTCGCCCGGGCCGTATTCGGCGGAAAGATCCACTATATAAAGGATAACGTCCACGTTGCGCATCGATTCCTTAGCTTTCCCGACCATATATTCCCCTAACTTATGTTTAGGTTTATGAATTCCTGGAGTATCCAAAAAGACAATTTGTCCCCGCTCCTCCGTCAGAATACACTGAATACGATTGCGGGTAGTCTGGGGTTTCTCTGACATGATCAGTACTTTTTGTCCAATTAAATGATTAAGCAAGGTCGATTTCCCTGCATTAGGCCTGCCAATTACGGATACAAAACCAGAACGGAATTCTTTTGATGATGTCGAAACCAACGTTGAAGTCACTTCCCTATCCTAATACTTTATTACTTTATTACTTTATTACTTTATTACTTCTCTAATCTTCTTCAAATTAAATTTTGATAGCTTTGAGCACTGTAGAGAATACGCATAATAACAACCTGTTTTTCAATTTCATCAACTAGATAAAAGGCTATATAACTATCTATTACCAGCTTACGATATCCTCTGCTCTTTAGAGGCTCATCCAAAACAAAACTGCAAGAATAGGGGAAATCCTTTAATCGCATCATGGTGCTTTCTATTTTTGCGAGCATATTATCCGCAGCAATCTCAGCAAAAAGCTTTCCAGAGATATAGCTGTAAATTTGTTCTAAATCCTCACTTGCTTTTGGAGTAAACTTTAAGCTATAACTATTTTGCGGCATATTTGTCCCTCAGCTTTTTAAATACCTCTTCTCCATCCAAAAGTGGGATACCATGGGCAATCTGTGTTTCTGCCTCAGCAAGCTTTTTATAAACATCAACAAGGGCTAGCTGACGTTCATAAGTATCAATACTCATGATAACCAAATCACCATACCCGTTTTTGGTAACAAAAATCGGCTCGTCATATTTATGGCATGCTTCTGAAATTTCATTTGTATTTCTCAAATCTGTTATTGGTCTTATTTGTGGCATAGTAATCACCTCTCGCTTATTATGGCATTATTATGACATAATAATATGCAAACCTCAATATTGACTATCACATTAATCGTAAATATTCATAGTTCCACTGATATCGATTTCATGAGTTACGATGACAACTACATCGCTATTCCACTTCGAAAGTATCAAAGAGGGGACAACATACGCAGGGCTTAGAAAATTAATCAGTATTTGTACATTAAAATCATAAAAAGTCTGGCCCAAACGCCTCTGGCAACAATATCTTCAACCTCGTAACCTTCGTTTTCCCCTGTCCATTAATTAAAATCACCGGGCAGTCCACGGCAAACTCCCGGATCACTTGGCGGCATGCCCCACAGGGGGAAGGAAAACCATCAGTCGGTACTGCAATGGCAATTCCATTCAATTCCCGCTCTCCCTGAGCGACGGCTTGGAAAATAGCATTACGCTCTGCGCAAACTGTTAAACCGTAACTCGCATTCTCTACGTTACACCCGCTATAAATCTTTCCGGAGGAAAAAAGCACGGCCGATCCAACCGGATAATGGGAATACGGTACATAAGCCTGTCGGTATGCTGCTTGAGCCTGATGAATAAGTTCCAGCCTTAATTCTGGTTCAAGGTCGATAAACACTCCTGTCATTTGGGATTGATCTATCTTCAAGTTTAAAACTCCTATCTATCGTAACAGGACTTAACGTTCCCTCGTTTCCCTGTTCTCAGCCCGAGACGCAGTGTCACATAGCGCGACGTCTCTACGTAAGCAGCCTGGCAAACTTCCGTTCGAGCTCCCGCCCCCAGACACGGGGCAGCGCACAACCGTCGTACGACCGAGCGCTGTGTCACACAAGTCCCACCTAAAAGATCTTGCTCGCCAAGCAAAACAGTCGCGGGAAAAAGACAATCATTCCAATCGCAATGGCTTGGATCGCGGTCACTAAAACGGCGCCTGCCGCCACGTCCTTGGCCATTCCCGCAAGAGGGTGAAAGTTCGGCTGAACCATATCTACCACAATTTCAAACGCGGTATTCATAACTTCTGCAGCGATAACACAGCCAATAGCAATAATGAGCATCATCCATTCAAAAGTTGAAACCCCCCACCACCAGGCAAAGCACGAGACGCTAATTCCCGCAACAGAATGAAACTTGATGTGTCCCTGTGTTCTCCAGGTATATAGTAATCCTCGCCAAGCCTGCTTGAGGCTGCGCCCAAATCCTGGTTTATGATATCTCCCCATTCGCCCCTCCGTATGGTTATATGGATTTGTATTTCTTTATACTCTCTCTAACTTAAGCAGAGCCATCACTTCTTCTTCTTTGCGGCGCATCTCTTGTTTAGCCGTCTCTTCTTCATGATCATAGCCTAATAAATGGAGCGTCCCATGAACAGCAAGGTAAACCAGTTCCCGTTCGAAGGAATGACCGTATTCCTCTGCTTGAGCCCTTGCCCGTGGAACGGAAATTACGATGTCCCCAAGCATCTCGTCTTCAAACTCCGAATCCGGTTCCTCCTCCATTTCCTCTTGTAAGGCAAACGAAAGAACATCCGTCGGGCGATCCACCCCTCGATACTCCAAATTTAAAGCATGGATACGTTGATCATCCACCAGCACCAGGCTAACTTCCGCCTCATCCGACCCACCGGCCAGACGAATCCCCTCTTCAATAGCCTGATTTAACATTGCGGCGAGCGGTTTACGCCGTTCAGGCAAAATAGATTCTTCTTCCCAGGCAATATCCAGGACCACCTGTTTTGGGCAAACCCCATTCCCGTAAATCAGTATGTAGGCTACCCTTTCCTCCCTTCAAACGTCAAACTTTAATCTCGTCAATGAACGCGCCCGCATCGGTATTTTCAAGATTCTTTACTGCGTCCTCTTTCACTTTATGGTCTGTTGACTGACATCTTCCACGAGCTTCTTCGGGGCTGTACTGTTTCCATTTTCCCGTACCGCCGGCAACTCCGGATATTCGACGCGGGAGTGGAAAATTCCGCTCAAAACCCGCACAAAGGCCATCGCAATTTGATCTAAGTCCTGAAAGGTTAAATCACATTGATTCAGTTGTCCATCGTTAAGTTTGTCCTTGATAATCTTCCGAACAAGCCCTTCGACGCGTCCCGGCGTGGGTTGTTTCATAGACCGTACCGCCGCTTCTACATTGTCAGCCAGGGCGACAAGGGCTGCCTCTTTTGTCTGGGGTTTTGGCCCTTCATAATGAAAGGCTTCCTCAGGAATCTCATCATTTTCCTCAAAGGCCTTATTATAAAAGAAACTGACTAATCCATCGCCATGGTGCTGAGCAATAATATCCTGAATCTGCTGCGGAAGTTTATTTTCCTTGGCCAATTCCAACCCATCCTTGACGTGGGAGGTAATAATCAGCGAGCTTAGGGTCGGGGCGATTTTATCATGGGGATTATCTTGGGTAAATTGATTCTCAATAAAAAAGTAAGGGCGTTTTAATTTTCCAATATCATGATACATTGAGCCTACCCTGACCAACGTGGCATCGGCATGCACTGCCTCAGCAGCGGCCTCGGCCAGATTACCTACTAAAATGCTATGGTGATATGTCCCGGGCGCCTCCATCAATAAGCGCTTCAGCAACGGTCGATTGGGGTTGGATAATTCCAAAAGCCTAACCGAGGAAGTAATCCGAAATCCTGACTCAAACCAGTGCAAAGCTCCCACCGTTAAAAACGAAGACGCCACACCGTTGACAGTTCCCAGGATCAGACCGACCAACCATACCGACAAACGCATTCCTGTGGTCAAGGCTATCGCGCTGACCATCATCACATTGACAGCGGACACAAATAGTCCGGCACGCGCCAAATCAGAACGCTGGCTTAAATGGGACACACTATACACCCCGACAAGCCCTCCGAAAAGAGCTACCAGGCCTGTTTGAAGACCAAACGAGGTTGATAGCGTAGGGTCAACCAAAATTGCTACGAAAATTGCCAAGACAACTGTCACTAGTAAAGCGACATCCCAGCCAATTAAAATTGCGATCGACATGGTCGCCCAAGCTACTGGAATGAGCATGCCTGACAAGGCGTTAAATTCCGCTCCTCCTAAATTTAAGGAAATCATTCCACGACCAATAGTCAGAACCAGGAACATCGTCAGTCCAATCAGAACAACTCGGTTGAACAAGGCCAATATGTTCCGTTTATATTGAAACAAATAAATCCATATTGTACCTATTCCAATGAGGACAATCAGCATAATTCCGGAAGCTGACTTCCAGGTGTTACTGCCATTGATCAGGCCATAGGCGACCAACACTTGGAAAACCTTTTCGTCAACAATTTCACCCGCACCGATGATCTTTTGGTTCGCCTTGTAATGAAATACATCCTTTTTCACAACCGCTCGCGCCGCTGCGCGTAATTTTTCTGTGGTTTCTTCATTCACAGTCAAGGTCGGACGAGTCACTTTTTGATCCACAAAGGCCTCAAAGAATACTTTGGCATCATCCTGCAGCCCGGACTTATTAATATCCGATTTTGTTTCCTCACGGAGTGGCTCCACATCCGAGTCCGTCCGCGCCCCGGTATCCCCGTTTCGCGCTCTGTTTATAATAATATCACCGCCGATTTGTTCAGCAGCAGCCAAAACGTCCGGAGAGGTCTTCATCAAGGAAACCAGGATCCCCTTCTCTAAAACAGTGAACGGCTGGGTTTGACGCAGCCTGGTAATGCGCACACTCTCATCCCCCGCGGCGGCAGCGGCTTCCCGCACGGCAGCGAACGCTTTTTCCAGATCCTTGGTCAGCTGGCTCAAATATTCGTCGTTCGGCTTGTACACCGCTTGGACTGCTTGCGCAGCGACCTCCTGTTCCTGAGAATACTCTACCATATCCTCGATGTCCTTGTCCCGCGGCGCTGTGATGAGCTGAGGACTTGGTTCCCCCACTTCCAAATGGAGTTTGGCGACAAACAAACTTGAAGATAACAGTACCGTAAACAGGAGAAAATACATTACCCCAACGATAGCTCGCAGCCAATTGGTGTGATGTCTAAGAGAATCCATACGGTTGGATAGCCACTTCAAGGTCTTTCTGACCCAAATAATCTTCAATACCATCATCCTTACTTACGAGCGCCCCGGCTCTATTGACACGCGGATATGTTCAACTAAACTGCAGATGGAGTTGAAACTCCACCTGCAATAAGTTTCCTATATCCGTTAAGGATTTGCGTATACTGCCAAATCCTCGTATGTTTCCACCTCTACTCTAACCCGTTCGGCGCCTGAATTATTGGGAAGAACCTTCACGTTTTCTACCACAACCAAAACGCCGGGCGTCATTTTCTTCTGAACTTCAGTCCGGGCGGTTTCTTCCGCCAGTTGACGTGCTTCGGCAATAGAACGCTCATAGTGCACATTATGGAGTTCTTTGTATTCCATTTTTATAACTTCGACAGGGAAACGCCAATTCCTCCAGGGTTTCAGGGAATGACGCGTGACTTCTTTATTGTCTTGCTCAAACGGCGAATCCTGCATTGTTACCATTATGACGCGGAAACCAAATTTTATACCCCACCCTGTGGCAACCCTGCCACTTTCCTCGACTTTATCTTCCGCCAAGGGAATTTGTTTTTCAGCGCTATACCACACTCGCGCCCGGACAAATCCTCTGGCCATAGAGGCTGGGGAAGTTGGTTTAGAACTATTGGGATTATTCCCTGTGGAATTTGGAGCAGCCGGAGTACTTGGAAGGTATGGGTTTAACGCCTGTGTGATCAGCGCTTGGCCTGCCCGGACGGTTTCGCCTTCATGAACCTGAGGAATTCCCTGAATCACCATAATTTCCTTGACAATTCCAGCATGTCTTGCCACGAGATTACCCGCTTCTTTAGGTATTGAGGGACGGGTTTTCTCTGAAATTTTAATTAACACGTCAGTTCCATTCCGTTCCACTCCAATCCAGGCAGCATCCGGTAATTGTTCCTGAAGCGCTTTGGCAATCTGGTTTAAATCCAGGTTTTTCGAATAAACCCAAGTTTTAAGCCCCAGTTTCTCGGCGCGTTCCAAGACATCCGCGGCTAAAACATTGTGATTACCCAGCACGGAAATAGACAGCACAAGTTGGGACAAAATAGTTAACATCAAGGCGATTAGGCAAATCCCTGTTAAAAGACCCTTTCTCCGCCACCAACGTGCTGCAATAAAAGGCCAACCATATTTAGCCATAATATGGATCCGAGTATGAGTTTGGCGTGCCGCCCGCCGCAAGCGCCTAAAATCCGCCAGTTTAATTTGCGCCCGCATTCCTCGTTCAGATTTTTGCGTATGATAAACAATCACACCATCTTTCAAAATTTGATTTAGGAAACTTGCCAACTGCTCTCCTCTCGCGAGGAAGAAAATCCGTCCCTGCCAAAAAGCCTGTAAATGTTCAAACATTATTTTGTCTCCCCTCCCCCGAAGGATAAGGAAGAAAGTTCCCCCTCGATTCGAAGTTCTGTCGATAATATGACCTTCAGTCTTAACCCCTTCCCTCCAAAACAGACATCCCCTTCCGCAGTTTCCAAACGAATTTCTTCTTCAGAAAAATTAACAATGCTCACATAATTCTCCACCAGAATTTGGCGTCGTCCGCTTATCGTAATTTTGGGACCTTCTCCCGCCACATCTGGCGGAAAATCCAAAATATCTCCGACACTCGTTTGAAGTTTTTTGAACACCAAAAGACCCTCCCTTCTGTATCATAGTTATGAAGGGAAGCGCCAGAATAGTCCAAGCCATTTACTAATTGATTAATTCCAAAAAGACCCAGTTGCGTTTTAGCGCAACTGGGTCTTTTCTTAACATTCATTTGTTATGCACCGAGAATTTCCCGTGCAATATGATTGACAAGTTTGCCATCTGCACGGCCTTTCGTCTTAGGGGATAATGCACCCATGACTTTCCCCAGGTCTTTAGGACCCTGAGCCCCTACAATGACGATAGTCTCCTGGACGAGCTGGCGAATTTCCCCTTCGGAAAGCTGTTGAGGAAGGTAATCCATTAGAACGACCAACTCCTCCTCCAAAGCCTTAACCGTTTCGGGGCGACCCGCATTTTCATATACTTCAAGCGAATCCCGACGTAGTTTCGCTTCACGCGCTAATACTTCGACGACTTGAGCATCATTAAACTCCATTTTCTTGTCGATCTCAGCATTCTTTATGGCCGCCCTGGCCAATCGGATGACGGAAAGTCTTACCTTCCCCTCCTCTTTGGCCTTCATGGCAACCTTCATATCCTCAACGAGGCGATCTTTCAGGGTCAATTCAAGACACTCCTTACTTGAACTTGCGTTTACGTGCTGCTTCCGACTTTTTCTTTTTCCTCACGCTTGGTTTCTCATATGCCTCGTGCTTACGAGCCTCAGCACTAACCCCTGCCTTTTGACAAGTACGCTTGAACCGGCGGAGTGCGGCATCCAGGGATTCGTTTTTACCAACTTTGACTTCACTCATTGTCTTATCCCTCCCTCCACTGGATCATCACAAATATACTTTACTATTATAATGGCTGAAGCAGTTTGCGTCAAGTAGCGGTCATTCATGAATTGCCGCTACAGGGTTCAAACTGAAATCATCCAATCTTTGACTTGAGAGCTCGTCCTCCGAACAAATGAAAATGGAGGTGTCCGACGACTTGACCACCGTCAGCCCCAGTATTCGTGACCACTCTATAGCCCGACTCGGCCACTCCGAACTCCGCAGCCAAGCGTTGGATCACGCCAAAAAGATGCCCGATTAACATTTCGTATTCAGGCGAAACATCATTAAGGCTCCGCAAATGATGTTTGGGAATAATGACCAAGTGCACAGGGGCTAGAGGTTGAATATCTTTAAAAGCGATCACCTCATCATCCTCATAGGTAATTTCACTTGGAATTTCCCGAAGAGCAATTTTACAAAACAGACACTCCGCAACTTGCATTTTTCAATTCCTCCTTATCTAATTATATAATCTTCTTGCAAAACAACCGTTGCAAACCGCCGGGAAGTCCAAGGCAATACGCCCTCCCTGCCCGGTATTTTAACCTGAATATAATGGGGAGTATACCCTATCGCACACCCTTGCGGATCAATCCATTCGATCAGCACTTCCACAGGTTTTCCAATAAAACAACGAACAAACTCTTCCTGGCTGACACGAGCAGCCAACAACAGATCCTTGACCCGTCGTGCCTTGAGCTGCTTCGAAACTTGATCAGAAAAGTCCGCCGCAGGGGTTCCTTTCCGTTTCGAATAAGGAAATACATTAATTCCGGAAAAACCGCAGGCCTTCACAAACTCTAATGTAGAGGCGTGATCGTCTTCTGTTTCTCCTGGAAAACCGGCAATGATGTCCGTAGTGACAGCAAGATTTTGAATTCGCTGACGCAGTTCTTCCAGCAGGTCTCGGTATTCGTACAAAGTATATGGCCGGTTCATTCGGGTCAGTATCCGGTCGCTTCCACTCTGTAAGGGCAAGTGTAAGTGGGGACAGACCTTATCAGACGAGACAATACTCTCAATTAGCGCAGGCGTATATTCCATCGGTTCGATCGAACTCAAGCGCAGACGACAAAGCCCAGGTATTTTGACCAATTCCCTTACTAAACGAGCTAAGTTCCATTCTTCCCCTAATTCTTCACTTAAGTCTTGTCCATAATATCCGGTATGAATTCCCGTCAAAACGATTTCAGGATATCCGGCCTCAACAAGCCGGCGAGCTTCCGCAAGAGCATGCTCTGGGAGACGACTCCGCAAAGGACCGCGTGCATAAGGAATAATACAGTAGGTGCAGAAATGATTACACCCTTCCTGAATCTTGAGAAGTGCTCTTGCTCTATGCTCTTCGCTGAGTTGGGGAAGTTCTTCATACTCCTCCGCTTCCCAAATCTCGCGCACAGCATTCTGAGGTTTTCGCTCAGTTTTGACTTGCTCCAGCCACTCTAACATCTTCATTCTATCCTGCGTCCCGAGCACGAGATCAACGCCTTCAATACCCAAGACATCTCCCGGAGAGGTTTGCGCGTAACAACCCATGACCACGACAACGCTCTCAGGATGTTCCCTAATCATTCGGCGAATAACCTGGCGAGATTTACTATCTCCTGTATTCGTCACAGTACAAGTATTAACGACGACAACATCCGCTTTTTCGGTGGCACCGACCACCTGATACTTTGCCTCCCGAAAAAGTTGAGCCACCGCTTCGCTTTCAGTTTGGTTCACTTTACAGCCAAGTGTGACGAAACAAACCCGTGGCTCGTGGTTTATAATTCCTGAACTATTCACCATTCTTCATTCCCAATCCGTTCTCCTGTATGAATCTCTTTATAAAGATTTTCCCGCCATTTTTAATGCCGATTTCCTTCGCCACGTATTGAGGAATATGAAGGCCTAAACTCTTTCCCCATTTCGTAACTATTGCGGCCATTAAAAAAGTCACCTCTCGTATATACATAGTATATACCGAGAAACATTTTTAGCAATCTTATCAAAAATGGATCAAATGAGAAGTCAGGAACAGTACCCAACTTGCAAGCAGAGACAAGACGGTGCACACGAAACATGCCGTCTCCCCGACGGTCTTACTCCTCACCATTCGCAATATCATTTTTTAAATAATTATGTTATATTATTTTGCTTTTCTCTTAGAAGGATGATGAAAGATTTAATATCCATCAGCCAATTCCTTTGCTGTGGCTTATAAGTTTCATGCAAGCTTTGTGGTAATATCAATTGTAGGTTGTTCACTCTCATTTCATCGGTCTGATTTTCACTGATCCCTGGTTCAAGAGTAAAAAGATGTTTTGTCCTAATTCTTACCGCCTCGGCCAATACCTGCCTCCAACGATCTTTGCATGTAGATTTGACTCCCAGCATTGTTAGTTTTGAGGTTGGAAAGTTCAAATCATGATAGTGACAGATTCCAGGAAAAATAAAATCCGGTCTTGATTTGTTTTCAGTTACCTGTGTCCTTGAATAGTTCACTTCATTAAGTTTAAATATCTCTTCAAGGTGGTTTTCCAATGCAAAACCAACACGTGATTTTCTGCGATTGTGAACACTTAACGAAAATTTAATGAAACCCTCTACATCAGTATTACCCTCTGCATTAAAACCTTCTTCCAGTCTTCCAGCTATCATATGCCGTTCAAGACGTTTAAAAAGCTTTTCCTCGTATTCTATCCATTTAATAAGAGTTTTGTCAGGTTCTTCAATCGGAGAAATATCCTTTAGTGTACTTCTTGTTAAAGCTGAAAATTCAATAGTCGAGGGAAATCCTGTGTTAAGATATGGTTCTAATACAGTATCAAGATAATCGGTTTCCGGTTCTTCAATCTCAATCCCCAATTCTTCCAGAATACAACGAACAACATAATCAACTTCAGGATCATGTCCATCTTCAATCGGTAGGAAATTGAAACTAAATTCTATCCGTTCTATTCCAAATAACCATAATAACTGGTTTTCAAGAGTACTTTCCGCTGATACAACAATCATATACATTTCATCATCAGGTCTTTTTGCGATAATTAACAAATCGCCTTCCCTTGCCTGATCCACGACGTCGTTACTAGAAAAATATAGCCGATATTCGGTCCTTGTCGGGTGATTCTCCCGTGCGTCATACCAAGTTAACTTCCCTTCTGAAGTAATACCTTCATTTTCTCCTGCCATCCAAAGAAAACGTGCAACATAGGTTTTTCGTTCATCACCCAATAAAGTACGCAGAGGTCTGCTTCCGTTAAATTCATGCTGGTGTGAAACAGAAGCATTAACCTCAACTGCGCTTAAACGCTTGAATGCAACCCCCTCAAAATACTGTGACAGAAATCCCCTTTGCATTTACAAAACACCTTTCAGAGTAAATACTATTGATTTCCTCCTATCTCAATTAATTGTATATCTGATTTTAGCCACTGTGAACATTTTAATATTACTTCCTCGTATGGAATTTTGTATTTCCCTTTTAGCGAACATTCCCATACAACCCCAACCCGCCATCCTCTCTCACCAAGTCGTATTATATTTATCCTGTCCAATACCTTATTTCTACTAATCTTTCTGTGCCAGAATTCTTCATTTGTATTAGGCCACTTGAACAGGTGACAATCGTGACAATGCCAAAAGCAACCATTTACAAAAATTACCGCTCTATACCGTGGAAATACTATGTCCGGTTTACCTGGCAATCCGCTATCACTGAGACGGAAGCGAAATCCAAGTCTGTGCAAACCTTTTCTAATTGATAGCTCCGGTTTTGTATTCTTTCCATGTATTTTTGACATCATTTTTTTTCGAACTTCCCGAGTAACTATATCAGGCATATTCTGATACCTTTTCCGTAACGATATTTTCCTTCTTTTCATTTTGTAAGCTTAACGAATGAATAATCAATGGAAAGATATACCTTGCAACTTCCTCCACTGCAGGTACTACAACAGAATTCCCAAATTGCTTGTAAGCTTGTGTATCAGAAACAGGTATTATAAACCTCTCTTTTTCAGGCTTGTCAAAACCCATCAATCGGGCACATTCTCGAGGTGTAAGGCGTCTTGGATTTTTCCCATCCTGTTTAATCAGTATTTCAGACCCATCCTTGTAATAACGAGCTGATAGTGTTCGTGCCACATCATCCGTTCCGAAAAGTCCATACCCAAAACCATTACCTTTTGCTCTATGTTTTTCAGCATAGTTTTTCAAGTATTGCCATAATCTGTCGCTTAAAGTATATTTTTCGTTTACACGACCATTTATGCCTTTGGTATATGGAGGTTCAGCCAGTTCAGAACCATCTTCGGGATGTAGTATACTGCTAAGTTTGGGGCCATCTTCCTTTTTTCTAATTTTAAAATTGTCAAATGTAACATTTATGTCGTTCTGAAACCCAACAATATAGATTCTCTCTCTATGTTGTGGCACCCATTCCCTGGCGTCCAAGATGATATAATCGACATTGTATCCAAGTTCTTCTTTCAAGGTTTTCATAATAACATTGAAAGTTCTTCCTTTATCGTGGCTGATCAGGTTTTTAACATTTTCAAGCAGAAAAGCCTTTGGACGGTGATACTCCAATATCTGTGCAACGTCAAAAAACAAAGTCCCTTGGGTATCACATCGAAACCCGTGAGGTCTTCCAAGGGAATTCTTTTTTGACACTCCGGCAATAGAAAATGGTTGGCATGGAAAACCCGCAACCAATACATCATAACCAGGTACATTATCCAGATTAATATCTCTAATATCTCCAGCTATTTCGTGGTCACAAGTAAAATTTGCCTGATAAGTCTTTCTGCACGACAAGTCCCATTCACTGGTAAATACGCATTTTCCGCCAATTGTTTCAAACGCTTGGCGTAATCCACCTATCCCCGCAAATAAATCAATAAAACGAAAGACCGGCTGTTTAAATTGAAAACCGGTAGTTTTGGTGTTATATATTACTTCAATTTCTTTTAAAATACTTCTGTCCGGGTTTGATTCTCCCTTTTCCCAACGATATATTGTTCTTTCACTTTTTCCCAGAATTTCTGCAGATTCCTTAACAGAGAGACCGGCAATTTCTCTTAATTGCCTAAATTCTGTAACATTATAAGCCTTCATCCTTATCTCCCTCTCGTTTTTCCATGTGTCTGGGACTGTTTTTGACATAAGCATATCAGACGAACATACATTCGTAAAGTCCTTTTTCAATTATTTTTTTAACTTTACGAACCAGTCCTGGAAGGCATAGTTCAATACTATTGCGAAAACGTGAGCACGAAATAAGGAAACGCCTTCTGAAAAAGGCCTCTAATGGAAAAGAAACAGCTACAAGGAATAACTGTGTAAGAACAACCAATTATCCTTGATATTTTACCGGCCTTCAACTCATCAGCAGGCATCCCAACTCACACCAGACGGCGCCTATAGAATGTGCCGTCTCCCAATAATCTTACTCCTTATCGTTCTCCGACCCAAGCCCGGGACGCAGTATGACACGAACGCGACGTCTTTACGAAAGCAGACCGGCAAACTCCGTGAAAGCGACCGACCCCAAATACGGGGCAGCGCACAAGGACGTGCGCTGCCACCATAACGCCAGGGATGGCGGGAAGGGACCGTCGTATGGCCGAGCGCTGTGTCATACAAGTCCCCTACCCCAAATCCCCAAAATGGGCCAGAGCCATCGTCAGCGCTGCCAGAGCAGCAGTTTCCGTCCGCAAAATCCTCGGCCCCAGCGAAACACTCTTTGCCCCAAGTTTATCTTGGGCCAAAGCAACCTCGGTCTGATCAAAACCTCCCTCAGGACCAATCAATATGGCAATAGGGCGTTCGGAGTCCATTTCTTCAAGCACAAAGGCTAACCGCTGAGTCAATTCTTCTTCATAAGGAATAAGCCACTGGGTGTCAGGGGGCAACTGCTCCGCCAAGTCCCTCCAATCGCAAACCTCCGATATTTTGGGTTCCTGAACTCGATGAGACTGTTTCGCCGCTTCTGAGGCAATTTTTTGCCATCGAACAACCCTGTCCTGCGCTTTACTTCCCTCAAGTTGCCTAACAGATCGTTTAGTTCGCAAGGGAATGAGCCCCTCCATACCCAGTTCAGTCCCCTTCTGAATCACCCATTCCATTTTTTCTCCTTTAGAGAGTCCTGCTACAAGGTAAATAGAAGTATGGGCTTCCACATCGGGATGATCCGTACTGAGAATCCGACAGGTAACGCTATTGTCCTCGATCTTTAAGATGACACCGGTATACTCCATCCCGGTATTATCAAAACCGACCACCGAATCTCCGGGTTTTAGCCTTAGTACCCGGACGAGGTGATCACGTTCAGAATCACGCAACCAAAAGACGTCGTTTCCAAGCTCTGTAATTTTAAACCGATTCACGGTTATTCATTAGTTTTACTCCTTTTTACCCCATCGCATCGCGGAGGTTTTCTTTGAACTTTTCAAACAAAGATTTTTTGCCCATTTGTTGATGCTCAGGTGTCATTTCACCGAATTCACGTAGAAGTTTCTTTTGTTTTTCGTTCAGCTTAGTTGGCGTTGTCAAAACAGTCCGAACATGCTGGTCTCCGCGACCGTTCCCTCGGCGATGGGGTACGCCGTGCCCTTTAAGCCGAAAAACCGCAGACGTTTGTGTCCCTTCGGGGATTTTCATTTTAACCACCCCATCCAGGGTCGGAACATCGATTTCTGCGCCCAGAGCCGCCTGAACAAAGGTAACCGGAATCTCGCAATAAATGTCGTTTCCTTCCCGTTCAAAGAACTTGTGCCGTTTAACCTGTAAAACAATATAAAGATCTCCCGAGGGACCCCCTTTAGCTCCAGCCTCACCATCTCCGTTAAGCCTTAAGTTTAAGCCGTCCTCGGAGCCTTGCGGAATGCTAACCTTAATCGTTTTCACCTTTCGGACTTTCCCTTGTCCATGACATGTTGAGCAAGGACTACTAATAGTGCGCCCTTCTCCATGACAGGTTGGACACGTTCGGGATGTCTGGATTTGACCAAAAGGCGTGCGTTGAAGCGCTTTCACTTGTCCGCTGCCGTGACACTGGGAACACGTTGTTGGATGTGTTCCCGGGGCCGCCCCGGAACCCTGACAATCCGAGCAGGTTTCATCGCGCGGAATCTGAATTTCCTTTTCAACGCCAAACACAGCTTCTTCAAAAGTCAAGGGCATCGCATAGCGCAAATCAGCACCCCGTTGAGGACCACCGCGCCGCCCACCGCCACCACCGCCAAAAAACATATCGAAAATGTCCCCGAAGCCCCCAACATCTCCAAATCCGCCCCCTTGGCTGGGATCTGTACCGGCATGACCAAACTGGTCATAGCGCGCTCTTTTCTCCGGATCGTTCAAAACATCATAGGCATCCGCAACTTCTTTAAACTTTTCTTCTGCTCCCTTATCGCCTTGGTTTACATCCGGGTGATATTGGCGGGCCAACTTTCGATATGCTTTTTTGATCTCCTGTTCCCCGGCTGACCTATCGACACCTAGCACTTCGTAGTGATCGCGTTTCATGTTTTCCCCCCACACTCCTGCTTGTCTATCCGTTCTATTGTTATAAGTCCTACAGTATTATATGACCCTTAGGCTTTAAGTACAAGGAAATATCCAATTAAATGGAAAAAATATTAATAATCCCCCAAACAAATGCAGGCACAAAGGCTTGAACACCTTTGCACCCCCAAAGTTTATCTCTAATACTTATCCTAACCCGTTCCCAGCCCGTCCTCAGCCCGGTGGGTGTGATTTTGCGGAGCGAATCCAGCAGAGCAACATCACACCCTCCCCACCATCTACTCCTTCTTAACCTCAGTGAACTCAGCATCTACAACGTCGTCTTCTTTTTTTGGCCCTTCGGCTCCAGGTTGTGCCCCTGTATTCTGCTCTTGAGCCGCTTTTTGTTGATACATCTTTTCGATATATGGATGGAGAACTTTGTTTAACGCCTCTGTTTTGGCGTTAATCTCCTCAACGTTTTCAGCGGAGGCCGCTTTTCTCAAGTCTTCCATCGCTTTTTTGATATTTTCAACTTCAGCGGCATCCCCCTTACCCTCGAATTCTTTCAAGGTTTTCTCTGTTTGGTAAGCCAGAGAATCCGCTTGGTTCCTGGCATCGATCAGCTCTCTGTTTTTCTTATCTTCCTCAGCATGGACTTCGGCGTCTTGCTTCATTTTTTCGATCTCATCTTTGGAGAGACCCGTGGAGGAAGTAATCGTCACTTTCTGTTCATTCCCTGTGGCCATATCTTTTGCTGAGACGTGGACAATCCCATTGGCATCAATATCGAATTTAACTTCGATTTGCGGAATGCCGCGTGGCGCAGGAGGTATTCCTGTGAGTTGGAAACGCCCCAGCGTCTTATTATAACTCGCCATTTCGCGTTCCCCTTGGAGAACATGAATATCGGTTGAGGTTTGATTGTCTGCAGCCGTTGAGAAGATCTGCGATTTGGTGGTAGGAATCGTAGAGTTACGGTCTATGATCCGGGTAAATACTCCGCCAAGGGTTTCAATCCCCAGGGAAAGCGGGGTAACATCCAGCAAGATCATATCCTTCACTTCTCCACTGAGAACGCCGCCTTGAATCGCAGCACCCATAGCGACCACTTCATCCGGGTTAACCCCTTTGTGTGGTTCTTTGCCGCTTAATTTCTTAATAGCTTCTACGACGCATGGGATACGGGTAGATCCGCCCACTAAAATGATCTGATCAATTTTAGTCCAGGAAAGTTTGGCATCCTCCATCGCTTGACGGGTGGGGCCAATGGTCGATTCCACGAAGTCGGAGATAAGGTCTTCAAATTTGGCACGGGAAATATTCATATCCAAATGTTGCGGTCCTTGTTCTGTCATGGTGATAAACGGCAGATTGACATTGGAATTCGTAACACCGGAAAGCTCAATCTTGGCTTTTTCCGCCGCTTCTTTTAAACGTTGCAGGGCAACACGGTCTTTGGAAAGATCCGCGCCATTGCTTTTCTTGTATTCAGCCACCATATAGTCGATCAAACGTTGATCAAAATCGTCGCCGCCCAAATGGTTGTTACCACTCGTAGCTTTCACTTCGACCATGCCCTGACTTAATTCGAGAATTGAAACATCAAAGGTTCCGCCCCCCAAGTCAAAAACCAAAACAGTTGAATCATCTTTTTTGTCGAGACCGTAGGCCAGCGCCGCCGCTGTAGGCTCGTTAATAATTCGAAGTACTTCCAGTCCGGAAATTGCTCCGGCATCTTTGGTCGCTTGACGCTGAGCGTCTGTGAAATAGGCCGGCACTGTAATAACCGCTTGGGTAACCGTTTGCCCGAGATAAGCTTCCGCATCAGTTTTAAGTTTCTGGAGAACCATCGCGGAGATTTCTTGTGGGCTATAAGTCTTGTCGTCAATTTTTACTTTTAAATCAGAACCCATCTGCCGCTTAATGGAACTGACAGTTTTGTCAGGATTGGAAACGGATTGGCGCTTGGCCACCTGTCCGACCAATCGCTCGCCGGTTTTTGAAAAACCTACCACAGATGGAGTTGTTCGGTTTCCCTCCGCATTAGGGATAACCACCGCTTCCCCACCTTCCATAACCGCTACGCAGGAGTTTGTTGTACCTAAGTCAATACCAATAATTTTTCCCATTATTTTCTTCCCCCTTAAATTAACTAATTGGAAACTTTAACCATACTGGGACGTAAAACTTTTTCTTTGAGATAATACCCTTTTTGTAGTACTTCGACGACAGTGTTTTCGGGATGCTCATCAGAAGCCTCTCGGAGTACTGCTTCATGCAGATTTGGGTCAAAAGGTTGGCCGACGGCATCCATCGCCTTTAAACCCTCCTTGCTGAGCGCAGTTTGCATTTGGCGAAGAATCATCTCCACCCCTTGCGAAAAGGACGCAAAGTCCGGATTGACTTTGGCCGCGCTAACCGCGCGATCAAAATTGTCCAGTACAGGAAGCAACTCCCCCACAAGGCGCTCAGACGCATATTTAATGAGTTCTGTTTTTTCTTTTTGAGTCCGTTTTCGATAGTTATCAAAATCTGCCTGCAAACGTTGCAACTGAACGTAATGGTCTTCAGCTTTGGCTTTGGCCTTAACAAGCTCCGCTTCAAGCGTCGGATTTTCTGGAGAGGTCATATCCTCATCATCCAAGCTTCCTTCATCCAGGATAGATTTTTCAGATTCAAGCTCTTTGCCCTCCATACTATCCTCGTCCTTACTCAACTTTTGGTCTTTGAGAGCTTCATCTCTCCTTAGCACCATCCATAATCACCTCTCGTGCTTAAATATATTTATACATATCTATAATTTAAGGACCTTTCACTTTATTTAGTTTCCAGCCCAAAATTGGTGTTATTTCCTTCTGCCTGTCAAAACTTCCGTCAAACTGCGCGTCATAAAGTCAACAATAGCAATCACTTTAGCGTAATCCATTCGCGTCGGTCCAAGGACACCCATCGCTCCGATGGTTAGCCCATTGACTTTATAGCTCGCAGAAATCAAGCTGCAATCTTGAAATTCCTTTAACATATTTTCTCCGCCAATAGTGATGTTTAACCCTTCATGGTAAGGCTGTAGCAGTTTTCTGAGGGATTCATTTTCCTCGAACACTTTGAATAAGGTCTTAACTTTAGCTAGGTCCCTAAATTCAGGCTGATTTAACATATTGAGAGTTCCGCCAAGATATATGCGTTCTTCTTCATTCTGATCATCCAAAATAGCCCTTAGCATATCCAAGGCATTATCAATCAGAAGCCTCTGTCGAGACAGTTCACTATAGATTTCATGCAATAAGCTGCGTTTAATCTGGTCTAGGGAATACCCTCGCATTTTTTGATTAAAAACCCCGGCCACATGTTGAAGCTCTTCAGCCGTGACATTCTCTCCTACATCGATAATATGGTTTTCCACCACACCGTTTTCTTTCACAATCACCATAATAACCTGACCCGGTTGATACGGTAGAAAATGCATTTTCCCAAACGTGCTTTTCACTTTATGTGGTCCGAGTACAATACTCGTTAGATTTGTAAGTTCAGACAACAGCTTACTCATAAGGGAAATAACTTCTTGCATCTCATGGATTTGTTTAGCGCTTTCCCGTTCAATAGTTTCCCTATGCTCTTCACTGAGCGCTTGAGGATCCATTAGGCAATCCACAAAATACCGATACCCTGCATCCGAAGGAATTCGCCCAGCAGAAGTATACGGTTGTTCAATGAACCCTAAATCTTCTAAATCAGCCATCTCATTACGAATCGTCGCGGGAGATACACCAAGATCAAACTTACGTGCAATCGTTCGTGAACCAATCGGTTCAGCAGTAGCAATATAGTCCAGTACAATCGCCCTTAGTATCTTGCGTTTGCGATCATCCATTTGCATCCATGCTTCTCCGCCTTTCCGCCTTTCCGAAGACTGCCCCTCTCCGCTTGGGTCTCTCACGTTCAAACGCCACTTGTTGATTTCACTTTCTTGTTAGCACTCTCTGTTGATGAGTGCTAACAGCTGATATCATCACATTACCACTCAAATTTAGCTTTGTCAAGAGGTCCTTGTATGCCACAGCGCTCGTGTGATCCTGCGTCCCAGGCTGTTCGGTATAAATTAAGTATTATTCCATATTATACGAATTCTTTTAGGATTGAATTCGCCACAAAAGAATACTTTGGATTTAAGCGTAAATAATCTCCCCGAAATATCAGAACATCCTTATATTTATAGCGTTCCAACACGTCCCTATAAATATCCCTAAGATCGACTCCAAAATCATTTCCAAACGATGTTAGATTAACACCCTCCTCAAGGCGCAACCCCAAAATCATGCGTTCCGCCATGCGCTCGTGCAACGATAATACTTCATGACCTGCTTCGTCGTCAGGGTCTTGCCCGTTGTGAAGACGACTCTGATAAGTGCGTACTTCTTCGATATTTTTCCAACGCACCCCGTTTAAACAAGACACCCCACCCGGGCCTAACCCTAAATAATCCTCTCCCCGCCAATAGCCTAAATTATGCCGACATTCATAGCCTGGGCGCGCAAAATTAGACGTTTCATAATGCCTATACCCCGCCTGTTTTAACCGTTTAACTGCCCAATCATGCATCTCCGCCTGTAAGTCATCATCCGGAAGCTGGCCGAGTAACGCATTATCTATCCTATACCGCTCATAGAGGGGGGTACTTTCTTCTAACATTAATCCATAGAGAGATAGATGCTCCGGTAAGTAAGACAGCGCTTCCCCTATGATTGCTTGCCAAGTCGCCATATCCTGCGCAGGAAGTCCAAACATCAAATCCATGTTAATATTATCAAATCCTGCCGTTCTCAACCGCTCGATCGCTTCGCGAGCTTCTTGGGCGGTATGCATACGTCCCACTGCCTTTAACAATTTGTCATTGAAGGCCTGGACTCCGAGAGAAAAACGGTTAATCCCGTAACGCCGCAAAATATTTAACTTTGATAATGTTAGGGTCCCTGGATTCCCTTCAATGGTGCGCTCAGCCCCTTGGTTTAAGTCAAAATACTGATGAATCATTTTCATTAAGCGTTCCAGGTCCCTATCCTTTAATAACGTCGGTGTGCCACCCCCGATAAAAAGAGAAGCTGCCCCTTGAGGGGCATCTTCTCGACGCTTCGCCATTTCGACTTCCAAGCCCTCTAGATACACGGCTATAAGCTCCTTGGGGGAATTAACCAATGAATGAGAATAAAACGCACAGTAATCACATTTTTGAGTACAAAACGGAACATGTATATATAAGGAAGGCATACGTATGCATCCTCTCTCTGTATGGGCTCGATTTACACTTATCAATCATCTGGTGCAGGCACGATGCATCGTGCCGGTACCTATTACTCATCTAATCACCGATACCCTAATCTTTAATCTGCAATACAGCCATAAAAGCATCCTGGGGTATTGCCACGTTGCCCACTTGCTTCATACGCTTTTTTCCCGCTTTTTGCTTCTCGAGTAGTTTGCGTTTCCGGGAAATATCCCCGCCATAGCATTTGGACAAAACGTCTTTCCTCATAGCGCTTACGGTCTCACGGGCAATGATCCTGTTCCCAATCACAGACTGGATCGGAATTTCGAACATTTGCCTCGGAATAATTCCTCGAAGTTTCTCCACAAGTTTCCTTCCCCGATTATAAGACTTTGCTCGATGAATGATGAACGACAGTGCATCCACTATTTCACCGTTTAGCAGGATATCAATTTTGACTAAATCCGTCTCTTTATAACCGCACAGTTCATAATCCAGAGACGCATACCCTTTGGTCCGTGATTTCAACTGATCGAAGTAATCGAAAACGATTTCACTGAGCGGGAGTTCATAGATCAGTTTCACCCGACTCTTGGACACATAGTCCATGGTCAAATACGTTCCTCGCTTTTCCTGATTGAGTTCCATAATCGCTCCAACATACTCCGCCGGAACCAAAATCGTCGCCTTCACAATTGGTTCTTCAATACTAATTATTGACTCGACAGGGGGGAGATTAGAAGGATTATCAATGCTTATTACTTCCCCTTTCAAGGTGTTTACTTTATAAATCACGCTAGGCGCTGTAGTGATCAAGTTAAGGTCATATTCCCGCTCCAAACGTTCCTGAACGATCTCCATGTGGAGTAAGCCGAGAAATCCACACCGATAACCAAAACCCAGAGCAACTGAGGTTTCCGGTTCAAAGGCTAAACTTGCATCGTTAAGATAGAGCTTTTCCAAGGAATCGCGCAGTCGGTTATAATCGCTGGCATCGACCGGGTAAAGTCCACAAAACACCATCGGAATGGCCTTCCTATACCCTGGAAGCGGATGATCGGCGCAGTTTTCCTCATCCGTAATTGTATCACCGACCTGCGTGTCCTTGACATTCTTTATACTGGCGGCAATAAATCCAACTTGACCGGCTTTTAGTTCTCCGACTATCCGCATTGCCGGAGCAAACACGCCTACTTCAGTCACTTCGAAGACCTTTCCAGTGGCCATCATTTTCATCTTCGTACCTTTGGCAACCCGTCCCTCGACAATCCGGACGTAGGAAATAGCTCCTTTATAAGCGTCAAATTTAGAGTCAAAAATCAGAGCCTTCAAAGGAGCCTGATCTTCCCCTTGCGGAGGCGGAACCGTTTCAACAATCCTTTCCAGGATCTCCTCTATCCCCATTCCTGTCTTTGCCGAAGCAAGTATGGCTTCACTGGCATCCAAGCCAATCACATCTTCAATTTCTTGCTTAACCCGCTCAGGCTCCGCACCAGGTAGGTCAATTTTATTGATCACTGGGATAATCTCGAGATTATTCCCTAAGGCTAGATAAACATTGGCTAAGGTTTGAGCCTCAATCCCCTGGACCGCATCGACAACTAACAATGCGCCTTCACAAGCTGCCAAGCTGCGGGATACCTCGTACGTAAAGTCCACATGACCCGGCGTATCAATGAGATTCAGTTCATAAACCTCCCCGTCTTGCGCCTGATAACTTAACTGCACTGCTTGCAATTTAATGGTGATGCCACGCTCCCGCTCCAGATCCATGGAATCAAGAACTTGCTCTTCCATTTCCCGCTTGCTCAAGGCACCCGTATACTCGATCAAGCGATCAGCTAACGTGGATTTACCATGATCAATATGCGCAATAATTGAAAAATTCCGGATACGTTGTGAAGCCTGTGCCAAGGTCTTTCCTCATTTCTATAATCTATAAAAGTGATTTTCAAACAAAACAAAATTATATTCTGAACAGTAAGTATATCAGATTGAGGGGGAATTTCGCAAGAATTAGTAAATAACCGCACAGGGTTTACGCATACAGCGCAAGGACCCTGATCAGTATTTTTGACGAGCGGACAATGTCCGGCCGTATCCTTAATCAACTTGTAAGCAAAGGCATTCTGAAAACTGTGGGGGGTGGCAAAAATACAAGATATACCCTGATAAAGTAAATTAACCATATAACTGAAACTCTTCAATAACCCTTGTCTAGTCCTCCATCCCTTCCCCACAACCCCGTTCTAATTACACGCCCAGCACAAAACCTTAGTCCCTTGCTTTCACCAATACTTCTTTCCCTCGAAAGACGATGCCCAGCTTGATGATTTTATGGATCCCCCGCTCGCGCAGTTCCTGCTGATATTCCTGCGCTTCGATCTGCTGTAGGGCTAGCTGAGCAACCTGTTCCAGGTCTTTTGACGCATCCTGCTCTACACTCTTAAACTC
>JBAQLX010000047.1:0-6985 GCA_049302315.1 Desulfosporosinus sp. | reverse complement strand
CTAACCGCCACTAAGACGCCCCCTCCTTAAGTGGGGGATATGAGAAAAGAGGGGGGCAACCCCTCTTTATCGATAGTTGATAAACTGTAGTTCGATGCCGAAGTCTTCCTTACGTAGTAAGGTAATGACCGCTTGGAGGTCGTCTTTGTTCTTACCGGTCACCCGAATCTCATCGCCCTGTATGGAACTGACTACTTTTATTTTACTGTCTTTAAGAACCTTGTTAATCAGCTTTGACTTTTCTTGGGCAATCCCCTGTAACAGTTTAATTTCCTGCTTAACTGTGTCCCCTGCCGCCTTTTGAGGCTTCCCGTATTCCAAAGCTCTCAAGGAAACCCCGCGCTTAACGAGTTTACTTTCCAGAATGTCGACAACGTTGCTCAATTTGAAGTCGTCATCGGAGATTAGAACTATCTTATCTTCCTCAAGCATAATGGATGATTTGCTGTTCTTAAAATCGAACCGATTGGCGACTTCTTTCTGAGCCTGCTGAACGGCATTATTCACTTCCGGCATATCAAGCTTGGAAACAATATCAAATGAACTATCTTTAGCCAAAATAAACGCCCCTTTATCTTTAACTCTAAGTGAACTTATTGTAAATTCAAGTTATCTTTGGTTAATACGACATTACGGAGGACTTCGCCTGCCTTCCCCAAACTCGGCAATGCCTGGCCGTTCAAGGTAACCGAAAGACCTCCTGCATTTCCAACCGAGACTAGTACGATTTTGTTTGTTCCTTTAACTTCTTTGCTTGTTCCAGCTGTAAACGTACCCTGCAAAGAAGGCTGTCCATCAACCAGCACATCAATCCAACAGGGTTGTGTGAAAACCAGTTGTACAATTAAGCCCTCCTGTGTAGCCGCGGCAACGTTCGCCGGGTTAGGAACTACCGGGACACTTGGTGACGGCGTAGTCTCCTCAGCTTGCGGTGCACTTGGCAAGGCTGCCGGGGCGTACGAAGAATCTACGAGATTGTTACCAGACTTGCTTAAAGCGATAGCGATGACCAACACAATGATCAAAACCGCCAAACTCCCCAGAAACGCTGGCTTAACCCAAAGAGGACGAACTTTTGTCAATATATTCGGTGATTCAAAAACGGGGATAAGCTCAGGCATCGCTGAAGAGTTATAAAGTGTGATAATTTCATCCGGGTTTAAGCCCAATTGTTTTGCATAGGTTCGTAAATATCCCCTGGCATAAGTTGTTCCTGGGAGTATCTCATATTTTTCTTCTTCAAGGGCCTGAATATAACGCACGCGGATTTTTGTAATTTCCTCAGTATCCGTAAAACTCCAATGTTTTTCTTCTCTTGCGGCCTGGAGCATTTTTCCTTCTCCTGCCATTGATAAGACCCCCTTTTCTCACCATCAGCTCAAATCAAATGCCCTGAAACTCATGGAATCAAGATAGCCTTCCAACTGCCTTAATGCCTTCACAGGCTCGAGATAATTCAAATAAAATGCATAATCTAAACTTGGTTCATTTGTGCAGGCATATAGTTTGTCATAATACTCGACAAGTAATCGCTCTGTAAAGACATCCAAACAACCTGTTTCTAACAAGGTACGTAATTCTCGTACTTTGACATGGCCCAACGTTTTAATCAGTCTCTCCAACGCAACCCCGATCTCAGGAAGTGCATTGGGTACTGATGTATATTCTGTTAACAAGCGTTGTACACGATTTTCCAAAGAATCATAATGGAGGACTTGTTTTCCCTCTTGCATAGCTGTATACAAATTAAAGGGTAGGGTCACTCTACCAATTCGTTTACTCTCACATTCTACAATAATATAAGAAAATTTGCTTAACGATACAAGTTCCTCATATAATAATCCATCGAATTTTTTTTGGGACGGGGGATTTCCCAGTCCAATTGCGCCAAAGACGGACCCTCGATTATTGGCAAGATTCTCAAGGTCAATCGCAGGATATCCATCTCTCCGCAGCTGTCCCAAAAGTTCGGTTTTTCCCACCCCTGTATTGCCACGAAGTACCACAACCTGAAAGGGGAGTTTAGTTTGAAAATACTCAAGAACTTGTTTGCGGTACGCTTTATACCCCCCCAGTAAACGGTATATTGGGATGCCCATTAAGTCAACAACCGTCGCCAGCGCCTTACTCCGCGTTCCGCCTCTCCAGCAAAAAAGTACAAGCGGCCCATTTTTCGATAGTTCCTCCACTTTCTTCACTAATTGTGGAAGTTTTGGGCTAATTATCCTTAATCCCAGTTCACGGGCCAAACCAGGTGTAATTTGCGTATATGTTGTACCAATTTGAGCACGTTCCAGGTTATCAAACAAAGGAAGATTGACCGCACCCGGCAGCGTTGCTTCGACAAATTCCCCCTCTGAGCGCACATCGACAAGAATTGGGTGATCCAGGGTCTTAAGGTCTTGAACATTAATCTCCTTTATCATGCTTAATTCCTTCCAATTTGACAACATCCCACCTATCTAATCATAAATGCTAATGCCTTATAATGCAACTAGTGTGTAAATTCATCTCTCCATTGGCCAAACTTCAACTCGAACTGTCCTCTTGTCATGAGAACCTCCCTCGGTTTAGAGCCTTCATATCCCCCGACAACCCCTTTCTCCTCGAGAAAGTCCATTAAGCGAGCTGCCCGCGTATACCCAATGCGTAAACGGCGCTGTAAAAGAGAGACCGAAGCAGTTCCGCCTTCTATGAAAAGCTGCGCAGCCTGATAAAAGAGTTCATCTTCCGGATCTTCTGTTTTAGCATTCCCTATATCCATGTTCGGGATTTCTTGATACTCAGGCTTAGCCTGCTTTTGTAAAAATGATACTACATTTTCCACTTCTTTATCGCCCAAATAACATCCCTGTACGCGCAGCGGCTTACTCGCGCCCATGGGATAATAGAGCATATCTCCACGACCTAACAGTTTTTCTGCACCGTTCATATCCAGAATAGTCCTTGAATCCGTTTGAGACGAAACTCCAAAGGCAATTCGGGAAGGTATGTTTGCTTTAATTATCCCGGTGATCACGTCAACTGAAGGGCGCTGCGTCGCAATAATCAGATGAATCCCTGCAGCACGAGCCATTTGAGCCAAGCGGCATATCGCCTCCTCGACATCACCGGGTGCAACCATCATTAAATCAGCTAACTCATCTATGATCACCACCACATACGGTAACGGGGGATGCTCCTCCTTCTTATCCTGAGAACGCAGGAAGTTGTAACGGACGATGTCTCTAACCGAGGCAGCTGCAAACAGTTCATAACGGGTCTCCATTTCAGTCACGATCCACTTTAATGCCCCTGCTGCTTTCCTGGGATCCGTCACAACCGGCGCTATCAAATGAGGGATCCCGTTATAGTTAGCCAATTCAACCCTTTTAGGATCAACCAATAAAAACTTTACTTCGTCCGGACGAGCCTTAAATAGGATACTGTGAATTAGCGTATTAATACACACGGATTTTCCAGAGCCTGTAGCCCCCGCAATCAAAAGATGGGGCATCTTCGTTAAATCTACGATCACTGGAGTCCCCGTAATATCTTTGCCTAAACACAACGCCAACTTACTCGTAGCCCCCAGATATTCCGGTGTTTCCAAGACCTCTCGAAAATGAACCATCGCTATTTCTATATTAGGCACTTCAATACCGACGACTGATTTGCCGGGAATGGGCGCTTCAATACGTACATCAGCAGAAGCTAAGCTTAGCGCAATATCATCGGCCAGATTTGTTATTCTACTTACTTTTACACCCGGAGCAGGTTGGGCTTCATAACGTGTAATGGTAGGTCCTTGCGTAACCTGCGTCACTTTTATCTTCACACCGAAGCTGCCCAGCGTTTCTTCCAGGATTTTCACATTATCGGCTAAGTCCTTATTAAGTCTGGGATTTTTAATTTTTAACGCTTTATCTAATAACGAGGCTTGGGGAAGCTGAAAATTCCCATCTTCACGGGTTTGACGAGATATAGGTGTACTAGTCACCCTTCCAGGTGGCATAATCGTATTTTCGTGCACACCTCCGTACATTTTTTCAAACCCTAACTGCCCCTTCGGTCCGTTAGTATCGATAGAAAGATCATTTTGATTTTCAAGAGTTTTGATGACAAGTGGTCGTTCGACAACATCAGGGTCTAGCGCAAGTGGTAGTAGATCAACCTGTGAAATAGAATCCTTGTCTCTGGAATTCTCGCCTTCAGAATTCTTCACCACGTTCATAAAATCGTGCATTTGGTGTTTCATCCATAGCCCTAAGTCTTTTCCCATTTGATTAACTTCCTGTAATCCGCAGATCAAAGAGCGGTTTGTGATCAGTAGGGCCCCCATAAAGGCACCCATAATTAAAACAACGTAACCCCCGGGTATGCCGATCGTTGTAATTAACAGGACCGTAACCCCGGCGCCGACAATCCCGCCACCGTGTCCAAGCTTCCCTTCATTAAAAATATCAGTCTTGGAAAATGCCTCTATACCCGGTAACTGTAGGTGGAGAAGCCCGAGTAAAACAAGCCATAGAAGGATTGCCCCCACGACTTTGGCTCCCAAACGGGGAATACGCTGGTTCATAAAAGCAAGACCCCAGGCTCCCACCATAATGGGAATCCAAACCCGTCCGCCCCCAGCCAGAACTGTTAAAAGCTGTTTTATTTCTCCGCCGACTATTCCACTCTTTTCGGAGTATAGCGCGACAAGTCCTAAACAAGCCATTCCAACTACAAAAACTCCAACGACTTCATTGCGTATTGTCTCTTTTAAGGTGCTTGCTCTCGTGTTCACCAGCGTATTCTTATTGCGGCGTTTTTTTGTGATCGCCACAGAACAATCCCCCAAACTTTATTTATTTGTTACATTTATGAATTCCACAAAAGAAAACGTTTTCCTTTTTTTCATTAAATATACTTAAGAAGGGCCAGCCCATAGTCAACATTGAAACCCTTTCACATACTTGTGTGTTGTGTGGTCAAAGACTCGGGTCATGCAAAATTTGTCGCAAAACCGTTATTATCGGAATCGAGAGGAATTGAAGGATAAATATAGAAGACCACTAAATATAGAAGACTACTCTATTACATTATTACATTTTTTAAGAGAGGAGGTTTCCCTGGGAATCGACAAGTGAATGATCTTTACGTGAACTCTATTTACTATAGCGTATTATTTTTAGATATCCCGCGGTCAATATATGGATATTCCATGTACCCAAGGTAATAATAAAATGGACAATGATAAATTCTTCGTAATAGCTAGAAATATAACCATATTTATAGTAATAGGTATAGCTATAACAGGTGCAATATTGAATAGCTCAATACTTCGAATAATGTCTATTTCTGCATTTGGATTAGCAATTGTCTTTGGGTCTCGCGTAGACTCAGAGGAAAATAGTAAACTTAATAGAAAAATAGGCCCTTGGCTAGGCGGGGTATTATGTGTATTCGGAATATGTTTAATAATATTTCAAATAAGCAGAGGGCATCAATAAAATGCAAAAGATTAACTAAAGTTAGAAAACCTCCAAAGTACAGGTATTATTGGGTTTGTTGTTATTCCCATTATACCATTTTGGCGGTTTTCTTGTTATTTAAAGCCTCATTTTCTATGATTTATCGGGGTTTTATTCCCTAAAAAGACCCCCATGCCGCAGTGCGGCGCCATCAGATCCCGAAAATAACTATTTTCAGGATAGAGGTTGGGAAAGTTGAGTTATTAAGCTGTTGAGTTCTTTAAATGCTTCCTTCACTCCTCCCACCGCCTGAATTAATCCAGAATCAACGGCTTCTTGTCCTATAAGAATTGTTCCAATATCCTGGGCTAATTCTCCGGTGCTGAACATGAACTGTTCCAATTTTTCTTGACTTATTTGCGAATGTGAATAGATAAATTGATCAATCCGTTGTTGCATTTTTTGTAAATAATCAAACTGTTGATGTCCATTAATTACTAACCCAGTATACCTAATCGGGTGAATAGTCATCGTTCCGGTTGGCGCTATAAAACTTTTTGTACAACTGACTGCAATTGGGATTCCAATACTGTGACCGCCACCAAGAACCAGTGAAACAGAAGGTTTATTTAAACTACAGAGCATTTCAGCAATCGCCAATCCTGCCTCGACGTCGCCGCCTGCCGTATTTAAAATGACAAAGATCCCTTCAACTTTAGGATTTTGCTCAACCGCCAACAACTGGGGGATAACATGCTCATATTTAGTAGTCTTGGATTGGGCAGGTAGAATTAGATGGCCTTCGATTTGTCCAATGATCGGCAAACAGTAAATTCTTTCATCCATATCAGGAATTTTAATTTGTCCTACGTCTTTTAGATTTGACAAAGAACCATTATTATTTTCCTCAGGGGAAGTCGTTTCATTAGAAAGCACCGGCTAAACCTCCTTAAATAAGCCAAGAACCCCATCCCACTGACAATTTAGAAAGGACAACTGAGAATTTACACATTCTGTGAGGTTCCCTTTTATTATGGAGATTAATCGTTGAAAACATACGAACAAAGATCAACGAAAGTAGATTTCATGCCACCAAGGAACATTACTAACGATCTCCCAATTCGTAAACTGTAAACTACGGTAACATATTAGATATCTTTCGTGTTAATTATGTCAAATGTATCATACGAATAGTAATAGAAGATGTGAAGGATGCAAAAGTGAATCGCGTAAGACTCTTGGATGTCCTTTTATTACTTGCGCAATTAAGAAAAAAGAAGTTGAATTTTGTTGGGAATGTGAAGATAGTCTAAATTGTGAAAGATGGAGGAAACACCGGAAAGCGGGAAAAACATTTGATTCTGCGTTATTTGGGTCTTTAGCGAAGTTGTATATATTGGTTAACTAGTGCGCATTCAAATTAATTCATTCTTCAAGTAAAGAAGACCCCCAGAAACTAGGACTTTTTTTTTGAAATGTGTAGACACAAAAAGGCTACCTCGTAAGAGATAGCCTTTTCGTTTGTTACCTGGCGATGACCTATGTTC
>JBAQLX010000046.1:0-4117 GCA_049302315.1 Desulfosporosinus sp. | reverse complement strand
GGTGTACGGTCCGTAGACAAATTCGTTAGATCCTCCGTCAGTAACTCTTTGTCTGAGTCCGATGTAATCTTTGGGCTGTTTTTCGACGAAAGCTTTTATGCCTTCATAAAGGTTCTACACTGGCAAGGTGCTGGGCAAGCCAGTCGCGTGTGTGTCCGACTGTGCTGCTCCAAGCCAGCCTTTCCAAAAGTTAGTCTGTTGTTTGGTGTAGTGCGTGCACTCAGGGAATTTTTGCACACATTTCTTCTTATTCCTCCTTTTAAATTTTAAATTGGTAACCTTGTCTTGTTCTTGTCCTTGTACAATCTTCTACGCAAGAATAATACCATTTTACTAATCTCGACAAGTTTGGCCATTCATCAGTTAAAATCGACAGTCTAACTGTCTAAAACCAATAGTGAACGGTTTTAATCGGTTAATTTATTTTAATAATTAGAATAAGTAAATGATAAATATAATGCAAAATCGCAGTGGTGTTTATAATTCACTACAAAAAGTCTGCTCGAATCAGAGTTCAAACTAAGTCATATTTGCATTACTATGATGCATATATGACTTAGTTTTTCTTTGAGTATTTACTCTCACTATCTAATGAAGATATATGCTCTAATGTCGAATAAACGACCCGGCATCGGCCCGTCGAAAACGCGCCATTCTTCGAACTATCGTAGACTGATTAACCCCCAAGGCAGCGGCAGCTTTATAAGTACTACCGTATTTCTCCATAGCCTTTTTAATAAGTTGTCGTTCTACTTCGTTGATAGCTTCTTTCAAGGGCATTAAGGAATTGACTGATACTCCTCCAGATTTGCCGGCATTCCGTTGAAAAGGCATAGGCAACTGGGATACCTGAATCAATTCTCCAGCCGAGACAACCATTAAACGCTCAACCATATTTTCTAATTCCCGAACATTACCTGGCCAATCATACTCCAGAAAAGCCTCAATTACCTCGGGAGAGAATTCCCGCTGAAAATTGTATTTCTTACTGAATTCATCTCGGAAATGATAAAGAAGAGGAATGATATCCTCACGCCGTTGACGTAAAGGCGGAATCACAATCGGAACCACATTTAATCGAAAGAACAAATCCTCTCGAAATTGCCCAGCCTTGATCATCTCTTCAAGATTTTGGTTCGTTGCGGCTATGATTCGAACATTAACTTGGCGCGGCTTTGCCCCTCCAACGGGAACAAGTTCCCGTTCCTGAAGAACCCTTAAAAGTTTAGGCTGAAGATTAAGGGGAAAATCACCAATTTCGTCGAGCAAAAGCGTGCCATTATGAGCAAGTTCAAACATGCCGATCTTGCCTTCTCGACGGGCCCCTGTAAAGGCTCCCGACTCATATCCGAAAAGTTCAGATTCTAACAAATTCTCCGGAATAGCCCCGCAATTTATTTTTATAAAAGGGCCTTCCGCGCGGTTGCTCTGAGTATGAAGAAGTTTTCCTATACCCTCCTTGCCCACGCCTGATTCTCCGAATAAAAGCACGGTAGAATCAACTTTAGCTACTCGCCTAATTAATTCGAATACCCGTTCCATCTCGGGACCAGTGCAAATCATTCCCCCATTATCCTGACGATTCCGCAATTCCGATAACTCCTGGTGGTATTTTTCGCTTAAACTTTTGGCATCCATCAGTTCCTGCCGCAGCTGATTTAGACTGGTCATATCTCTGAGGTTTATTACCACCCTCAAAAGCTTTCCTTCTTCATCAAAAACAGGACTACCCGTGACAAGCATACTATGATTATGCTTATTTTCCATAATTGTAACGGGTTGCCCGCTTTGCAGAACCATGTCAATTAACGAATGTGCATAGATAACCTCTTCAATTTCCTGGATTCCTCTTCCTATTAAATCCTGGGCGTTACCCAGGCACATTTTTTCAAAGGTTTGATTAACTCTCAGGACTATGCCAGCTGAATCGGTAACGAATAACCCATCTGACGAGGACTGGATGATTGAATCAAGCTCACTATTGAGTTCCTTAACTGTGGCCAATTCCTGTGATACCGATTCAATTTCGGATATATCCTGAAATACACCAACAGCCCCAGTAATCCGGCCGTCCTGGATTACTGGATCCCTGTTCATGATATAAGTCCTCCGACCCACTCGAAACTTTTGGCTATACTCCGATTTGCCCGTTTCCAGAGTCTCCATTAAACCAAGAGGTACTAAGACATCCAAGACATGGCGACCAACTGCTCTTTCTCGAGAAACCCTAGTAAATCGTTCGGCTGCCCCATTAAATGAAGTTATCATACCATCGCTATTGATAACTACAATCCCATTGTGCGCAGAGCTGAGTACCCCTTCCAGTTCTTTAATCTGAAATTCAGCTTCATGATATAAAGCGCCAGCCAAGTCTGCTCGGCTTAAAACTCCAACGATCTGCCCATCCTCTTCAATTACCACAGCCAAATCAAATTGGCAAGCCCAAGCCTCACCCAGACGCAGAGAAGGCTTCATAACCACGGGATTGCGTTCTACTGCTTCCAGACAACTCAACTCTCCATCTGATCTGTCCTTACCGATCACTTTGTCGACAAGCGTCTCTATTGAAACTATTCCCATGAACTTCCCTGTTTTATCCACCACAGGCCAACCGGAAGTATCAGCTTCGGTAAGCCTATGTAATGCCTCCAAACAAGAATCAGTCTCGCTCAGACAAACCGATATCTGGGTCATGACCTCTTCTACCCAGATCACAACAGCGCCCCAGTTTTCAATATTTTTGTTAATTTTTTCGAAAACACAAGTCTTCCTCCTCTTTCGTAAATAGGGTTTACTTTGATTATATCTGGGGTAAGATTGTCAGTCAATTAACAACAGACGAATCAGTATTTTCCACGAGTCATATTAAGTCATATCTACATTATTACGATGCATACATGTTGGGAAGTTAGTTTTCAAAATCGTTGTCTTGACAAGCGGGAACATTACATGGCATAATGCGGTAGTTCTCTGAATATTTAAGTTATACTTTCTGGATATGCTAGGAAATGGGGGATTAGCTTGAAACTTCGTGCCCTATTAGTCGACGACGAGTGCTCCGCCCGCAAAGAACTTCGCTATTTACTCCAGCGCTTCGAGGATGTTCAGGTTGTTGGCGAAGCTGCAAATGCCCTGGAAGCCCTTGAGTTAATCTCTAATCTGGATGATTTGGTTATTTTTTTAAACATAGCTATGCCTGACTTAAACGGGATTGACCTAGCCCATCGGTTGCAGGAAAAATTGGATTCACCCACAATTATCTTCATCACTGCTCACAAAGAATACGCGTTTGCCTTTGCCGTAAATGCCTTAGACTATCTTTATAAACCCATTCAACCTAAACTCCTTGAAGAAGCGCTCATGAAAGTGCGCCAAATAAAAGCCGGCATAACCGCACCAATGCGTAATCCGCAGCCCCCTAAAAATGAAGCTATTACGCCTCCGCCTAAGCCTTTGGAAGTTGTACCCGTTGAACAAGGGGGTAAAATACTTCTGTTGCACCAAGACGAAATTGTCTTTATTTATACCGATAAAGACAAGGTCTATATTAAAACCCAAAAAGACTCTTACCTAACCCATTTTACCTTACGCGAGTTGGAATTACGTTTAAACTCTGCTCTTTTTTTTCGCTCCCATCGTTGTTATTTAGTAAACATTCAACGCATGCGGGAACTTATCCCCTATGTAAATGGAACATACTCCATAGTGGTCGATGACCATGAACGCAGCGAGATCCTGGTGAGCCGGGCCAAATCCCGTATCCTCACAGAGATGTTAGGTCTTTAGAGACGTTTTTTTTAAAACCGAGGCTGCAGCCTCGGTCCTTTTACTGTTTTCAGGGTATTTCGCCGCTCATCGAGCTACCTTCTTGAGCACGGCCAAAAAGTCAGGATACGATACATCCGCTGCGGCCATGTCTTCCACACTGACCCCTTCCTTTGATAGTATCCCGGCGATTGCCCACGCCATGGCCAACCGATGATCTCCCCGGCTGCTCACCTGACCGCCGCGTAATGAAGGCTGACCTTGAATCCGCAACCCATCGGGAAGTTCTTCGACCTTTGCCCCCAGGGCATTTAAGCCCTCCGCCACTGTACGTATACGGTCGGTTTCCTTG
>JBAQLX010000045.1:0-8599 GCA_049302315.1 Desulfosporosinus sp. | reverse complement strand
TATATTAAAATAATAATTAGTAATATAAATTATCAGATATCAAAGGTATTAAATGATGAAATGCGTCATCAGGCAACAAGCTTTATTACTAAAATAGTTGAATCATAAGGTCTTAAGGCTATGTGATTACATATGTAATCACGATGATATTAATCATCCGACCAGCGGCTTATATTTTTTTAGTTTTTTCACAATAGTCGATTGATCGATTCCTAATATTTTAGCTGCTTTACGAGTACTTTTACAGTCATTGTATACTTGCGTTATAAGTCTTTTTTCCGTTTCATTCATAACTTCCCAATAATTTAGAGTGGCCCATTTTTCAATTATATTTTGATCTGAGTCAAACCATAAGGAATCAAGATCAATTGTGCTGCCGGTACTTAAAACTAACATTCTTTCGATAGTATTTTCAATTTCCCGAACGTTACCAGGCCAATTATACTCAACCATTTTAGCAATAACCGCAGCGGTTATCGTTTTATTGGTATTATGTTTTTGGTTAAAATTCTGCATAAAGTGATAAATAAGAGCAGGTATATCTTCTCTCCTTTTTCTTAAAGGGAGAATATGAATGGATACGACATTAAGGCGCCAATATAAGTCTTCTCTAAACTGCCCTTTTTTCACCATCTCTTCTAAATTCCGGTTTGTTGCCGCAATGATCCGGATATCCAGTTTGATCTGCTTTCGACCGCCAACACGGAGAATTTCCCGCTCCTGCAACACACGGAGTAACTTGACCTGCAAATCCAAGGGCATTTCCCCTATCTCATCCAAAAAAGCGGTACCGTTGTTAGCCAGTTCCAAGAGCCCAATACGACCTTCTTTACTACCCCCGGTAAAAGTACCCCCTTCGTAGCCAAAAAGTTCAGATTCAAAAAGGTTATAGGGGATAGATGAACAGTTTATGTTCACGAAGGGTCCTTTACTGCGCTTACTGGAACTGTATATTAATTTAGCCAGCACTTCTTTACCTACACCTGATTCCCCTAATAACATCACCGTGGAATCAAACTTGGCAACCTTGATTGCCATTTCAACATTTCTTGCCATTTCAATGCTGCGGTAAATAATGTTCTCCGATAAATTCCCCATTCTGTAAGTTTCCAGTTCCAACTTAGCCTTGTTTAACTCGAAGCTTAATTTATTTAGTTCCGTCAGGTCTCGTAAATTGGAAACGACACGATATATATTTCCATTTTCATCAAAAATAGGAGTACCGGTACTTAAAACTTCTTTGCCATTTTTTAATTTTTTAGCCAGACTTACCTGTTTTTTACTTTTTAATACTTTCATGATAACCGATATATTATATCCCTTTTCCTCCAGCCATTTCACTTGCGTGCCAATGATATTGCTCTTGGAAATACCCATAATTTCTAAAGCGGACCGATTGGCTTTTATTATTTTCCCATTTTCATCCGCAACAACAAAACCATCTGCTGAAGACTCAATTACTGTATTTAGTTCTTCATTTATCTTTTTAACATTTTTAAACTCGGAAGTCAAATTTTCCAGTTCAGAGATCTCCTGATAAACACCTACAGCGCCAATAATTATTCCGTTCTTCATGATCGGGGTTCTATTCACCAAAATAACTTCATCACGAATGCAAACTTTATGGTCAAGTTGACCGGAACTGCCTTGGATCACTTCGCTTAACCCCGAATTAGCGATTATACTATCTATGTCCTTTCCCAAAGCCTCAGACACAGCGATCCCTATCATTTTTTCGGCAGCCTTATTCATCATAACAATTTCACCGTTCCGGTTAACAGCAATAATGCTGTTATGGGTGGAATTGATAATACCTATAAATTCCTCCAAAGCGTATTCCAGCATGCGCTGAAAAGCAGGAACCAGGTCAGTTCTGGTGATTATCCCCACCATTTGACCGGCGCTATTGACCACAACCAATCTCCCCACTTTTGGGGTTTGCCAAGCCTCTTCGGGCGAAGCTTCATCGCTGATAGTGATCACACTTCGTTGCATGATATCCGCAACTGCTATCTTGGTATCCAGCCCTAACGCCTTAAGGGCATGGGTTTTAGTGAAAATACCCACTAAAGTTTCCTGATCATCCACTACCGGTAAACCGTCAATACGATGCTGGAGCATTAAGGTAACTGCCTCCTGAACAGTTACATGCTGTTTAACTACAATGGGATTAACCGTCATGATGTCCTTAACTTGTAATTTTTCCAAGTTCCCTCACCATCCTGATGAAAATATTAGATGTGCTATTGTAAATTATTCATAGCTACGGAAAGCATGAGTTTTATGCGATTTAATTGATTAACTTCACTTGCCCCAGGATCATAATCAATGGGAACGATATTTACCTGGGGATAAGATCGTCTGATCTCACGGAACATGCCTTTGCCCGTGATATGATTCGGTAAACAAGCAAAAGGTTGTAAGCAGACGATGTTATTGACCCCGCTTCGAATCAGCTCGACCATCTCTCCTGTGAGGAACCAACCCTCTCCAGACTGATTAGCCAGAGAAAGATGTTTTTTGGCATATCTAGCGATTTCTTCGATGGATTTTGGAGGATGAAAGCGCTTGCTGGCTTGCAAAGCCCTCTTCATCTCCTTGCGATAGGATTCAATTCGATTGATGGAAAGATAACCGGACATCATGTCCCAAAAACTACCCGATAGTTTCTCATATTTAATCAGATTATCATAAGCGCCATATAAGAGGAAATCAGCAAGATCAGGGACAACTGCCTCAGCCCCTTCAGCTTCCAACAGTTCTACAATGTTATTATTGGCGGTAGGGTGGAATTTAACCAGAATTTCTCCGACAACTCCAACCTTCGGTTTAACCAAATCCTCATATATTTCCAACTTATCAAAATCCTTAACAATTTGGCGAATATTTTCTGCGTGTTCCTTTCTATTTCCTTTCTTTAAGGATTCCTGGCACCGATTAACCCAAAAGTTATATAAAAGATTGGCGGAACCCGGAAATTTTTCATAGGGGCGAACTCTATAAAGGATGCGCATTAAAAGATCCCCGTAGATAAGACCCCTCATTGTTTTTCTGAACAGAGGCATTGTGAATTTGAAACCGGGATTAGTCTCCAAGTTAGACGAATTCCCCGTATTTAGGGCAATCACTGGAACATGTTCCAGATTGGCATCCTTAAGCGCCTTTCTGATCAAGGCGATATAGTTCGTCGCTCGACATCCTCCGCCGGTTTGAGTAATAATGACCGAGGTCTTGTTGATATCATACTTACCGGATCTCAACGCTTTCATTAACTGGCCAATGACAATAATAGCCGGATAACAGGCATCGTTATGCACATACCTTAACCCTTCTTCAATTGCCAACTTATCGACAGAGGGCAGAAATTCAACAGTATACCCCGCATCCTCAAAACCGGTCTTTAAAAACTGAAAATGAATCGGGGACATTTGGGGCGCCAAAATTGTATGTGTTTTTTTCATTTCCTTGGTAAATAAAACTTTAGGCGGCTTATCATAGAGTTTCCTGGGTATAAAATTCTTCTTGTTTCGCTCGTTGATTGCTGCGATCAAGGAACGCAGCCGTATTCTCGCAGCGCCCAAATTACTGATCTCATCGATTTTTAAGACGGTATAAATTTTTCCATAAACCTCAAGTATATCTTTAACTTGATCAGCGGTTACTGCATTGATACCACATCCGAACGAATTCAGTTGAATTAATTCCAAGTCCCTTTGCTCCGAAACATAGCTGGCCGCACAATACTCCCGGGATGGATATACCCATTGATTGACTACACGCAAGGGCCTTTCAACCTTGCCCAGATGCTGGATAGAGTCTTCGGATAAGACAGCGAACCCATAGGACCCGATCATCTCAGGTATACCGTGGTTAATTTCCGGATCAATATGATAGGGTCTGCCTACGAGTACAATTCCCCTGATCTTTTTTTCACGGATATAATCCAGGGTTTCTTCTCCCTTTATTCTTACATCTTTCTTATACCTATCATGTTCCGCATAGGCCTTATCCAAAGCGCCAGCTAGCTCATATTTCGGTATTCCTTCGGGTTCTAACTCTGCAGCCAATCGTTTGACCATTCTACTTGGCATATCCATCGGTAAGAAAGGGTGATAAAAAGTAATATCAGACTCTCTGAGAATATCCATGTTCGCATTGATGGTCTCTGGGTAAGAGGTAACTATTGGACAGTTGTAATGGTTGTCCGCCTCCGGATCTTCCTGTTGGGCATAAGGAATGCAGGGATAGAATATTTTACTAATTCCTTTTTTCACTAAATCCGCAATATGTCCATGAACCAGTTTGGCCGGGTAACAGGCTGACTCTGAAGGAATTGTATCCATTCCAAGCTCATAAATTTCTTTTGACGATCGGCTGGAAATAATAACTCGGTAACCCAGTTCAGTGAAGAATGTAAACCAGAAAGGATAGTCCTCATAAATATTTAAAACCCGGGGAATTCCGATGGTCCCTCTTGATGCCTTATCTTTTGCTAAGGGTTTATAGTGAAACACTCTTTTGTACTTATATTCGTAAAGATTGGGGATTTCATTTTTTACGACGTCTTTCCCTGTGCCTCTTTCACATCGGTTTCCTGAAATATAGTCACTTCCGCTTGAAAAATGTTTCACACTAATTAAGCAATTGTTCCCGCATAACCCACACCGTTTCATTGAAGTTTCTGTTTTAAAATTAAATAAGTCTTTCCCTGGCATGAGATTTGTTTGATACCCATTTTCATAACGTTCCTGAGCAATCAAAGCGGTGCCAAAAGCCCCCATGATGCCTGCAATATCAGGACGTACCACTTCTTGTTTCGTTATTTTCTCAAGCGCCCGCAGGACGGCGTCGTTATGGAAGGTTCCACCCTGGGCGACAATTTTATTACCGAGCTCCTCGGCGTTTCGCAAGCGTATCACTTTATAGAGAGCATTCCTGATGACTGAAATCGCTATCCCCGCCGAAATATCGCTAATTTCAGCTCCTTCTTTCTGCGCTTGTTTAACTCTGGAGTTCATAAATACCGTACAACGCGTCCCAAGATCAACAGGATGTCTTGACTCCCGGCTCAATCTGGCAAACTCTCTGACATCCATGTTTAGAGAATTTGCATAGGTTTCAACAAAGGAACCACACCCTGAAGAACAAGCTTCATTTAATGTGATGGACTCAATAACTCCATCCCGAATTACTAAACTTTTCATATCCTGCCCGCCAATATCTAAAACAGAATCAACGCCTGGCCGGAAAAAATTGGCCGCCGTGTAATGGGCTACCGTTTCAATTTCTCCGATATCCACTCGCAGGGCTGCTTTAATGAGATGCTCTCCATATCCGGTAACTGCCGAGTTAATAATTTTTGTATCTTTATTCAGTTTTCCATACAAACTTTTCAAGGCTTCTATTGTAGACTCTAAAGGGTTGCCCATATTACTGCCATAGTGTGAGTACAATAAGCCTCCCTCTTCATCAACAAGCGCAATCTTGGTGGTTGTCGATCCGGCATCAATACCTAGATAGGCATTTCCTGCATAGCTATCAAGATCCACCCGCCTGACCTTATGCAAGGCATGCCTCTCTTTAAATTCCACATATTCCTCTTCATTGGCAAATAGAATTTCCAGTTTTTCACTCTCAGAATTATTGATGTTATAAATCGCCGGCGTTCTTTCATATAGACACTCAAGTGTAAAAGGCGCTTTATCACGTGAGGACATCGCTGCTCCGATAGCCACAAAAAATTGTGAATCCTCGGGGAAGATTACATTTGTGTTCTTTATCTTAAGCGTTTCAATAAAGCGTTGTCTTAGCTCGGACATAAAGTGCAGTGGCCCTCCCAAAAATGCCACGTTCCCTTTGATAGGACGACCTTGGGCCAGACCGCTAATCGTTTGATTCACAACAGCTTGTAAAACAGACACAGCAATGTCCTCTTTGGCTGCCCCTTCATTCAACAAGGGTTGTACGTCGGTCTTTGCAAACACACCACACCTAGAAGCGATAGGGTAAATATTTCGATATTTCTTGGCGAGTTCATTTAGACCGGGTGCATCCGTTTGTAACAATGAAGCCATCTGATCAATAAATGCGCCCGTACCTCCGGCACATGTTCCATTCATTCTTTGTTCGATTGCTTCCCCAAAAAAGGTTATCTTGGCGTCCTCACCGCCAAGTTCGATGGCCGCATCTGTGTTTGGAATAACTATTTTGATGGCGTTAGTGCAAGCAATTACTTCCTGAATAAAAGGAACCTCTAGCTTTTGGGAAATATTGTACCCTCCGGATCCGGTAACCATCAGGGTCAATAAGCGCCCTTGCATGGTCGTTTTGGCGCCTTCAAGCATCGTAACAACAGTATCTTTTATATTAGAAAAATGTCTTAGATATTTCTTATAGACAATATTTTCATCATTATCTAAAACAACTATTTTTACCGTCGTCGAACCAACATCCAAGCCAATATTATAAACTCCAGTCATTTTCTTCACAATGTCCATTTGATAACCCTCCCGTCAACCTATTGGAACAGGTTATTCCTTGTGCGAATATTTTGAGATAACTAGAAATACATGCCTGAATGTTGGTTCCAATTGTTAGCTCATCATGTTAGTTAATACTAAGATGATTCTACCATTTCTATAGAATAACTTCAATCCGGGAATAAGAAACGGAAAAGAGCTGGTTTTGACTTAAATCTAACCAGCTCTTTGACTTAATGACTTTGCGCAGATTTCAACTGGCTTACCAAAGTTTCGCAGAGTCTATCCGGCACTTCTTCGTATTGGGTGAATTCCATGGTAAACGAGCCCCTCCCTTGAGTGAGAGATCTTAAATCAATAGTATAGCGCATCATTTCAGCTTGAGGAATATGGGCGCGGATTACTTGAAATTTTTCGCTGCCGGCAGCCATGCCCAACAATCTTCCGCGTTTTCCATTGATATCCCCTATCACATCTCCCATAAAAGCCTCGGGAACTGTTATTTCCGCCTCAACAACCGGCTCGAGTAAGGTGGGTTTTGCTAACTCTACCCCCTTACGGAAGGCTATGATAGCTGCAAGCTTAAAAGCCATTTCTGATGAATCGACGGCATGATAAGAACCGTCGACAAGCGTGACCTTGACACCAGTCACGGGATACCCCGCCAAAATTCCTTCACCCATAGCCTCGCGAATGCCCTTTTCCACAGCCGGAATATATTGCTTCGGTACTGATCCGCCAAAGATTGCCTCGGTAAACTCAAATTCTTTACCTTCTGAGGGTTCTATATTAACCCATACATGGCCATATTGACCATGTCCGCCTGTTTGCTTTTTATGTTTCCCTTCCACTTTAACTGCTTTGCGGATTGTCTCACGATAAGGTACACGAGGAACTTTCATGGATACCGCAACTCCAAACTTACGTGTCAGCTTTTCCAGATAAATTTCAATGTGCATTTCCCCTAGTCCCGTTAAAAGCAATTCTTTGGTTTCAGTATTTTTACTAATTTTGATCGTTGGGTCTTCTTCCGCCAAACGTGCCAAGGCACTGCCCAGTTTATCCTCATCCCCTTTAGTCTTTGCCTCAATTGCCACAGCTAAAGTCGGGACCGGAAAATCAATACCCTGAAGCTCCGCCGGATGCTCCTTTCCACACAAGGTATCTCCTGTTCTCACCTCTTGTAATTTGGCGACGACGGCTATATCTCCTGCGGAAACTGACGCAATCGGTTCTTGTGTTTTACCGCGCAGATAAAACGGCTGCCCAATTTTCTCCTCTATCCCACGACTTGAATTATAGACCAGCGTTTCGGCCATAAACTGTCCCCCATAAACCCGGAAGAACGACATTCTACCGACGTAGGGATCAGCGAGGGTTTTGAACACTAAAGCCGCTTTCTCCGGGACTACTTCAGGCTCAGGAACGTACTTGGCTAAAAAATCCATAATATTTGAAATCCCAATATTTTTGTATGCTGAGCCGCAAAGTACCGGGATAACAAGATTTTGTTCTAACGCTTGCCGCAAGGCGGTTTGCAGATCTTCCTCAGTAAGCCTTTCCCCGTCCAGATATTTCATCAAGATTTCATCATCCGCTTCGGCGACAGCCTCAGCTAATTGATCTCTTAATAGATCAACCTCTACCTTGTACGAAGCCGGAACCTCTTTAACCAAAAACTTACCGCTCCCATCGGCTTCGTAGGCATACTCTTTATTCTCGAGAATATCAATGACACCCTGAAAACTTTCTTCCTGACCAACCGGAATCTGCAAAGGAATAAACCTTGCCTGGGGATATGCATTTTTGAGTTGTTCCATAACCTTACCAAAATTGGCATTTTTCCGATCCAGTTTATTAACAAAGATCACTTTGGGCAACTTCTGGTGTTCCATAGCATCCAACGTGATTTCTGCTTGAACTTCCAGGCCTGCCACGCCACAAAGCACTAAAACACCGCACTCGGCGACGCGCAAAGCACTTTTAACTTCCCCAAAAAAGTCTAAATATCCGGGGGTATCGAGAACATTAACCTTAACCCCTTGCCACTCAATCGGAATAAGACTCATACTAATCGACACTTTGTGTTTCACTTCTTCAGGTAAATAATCCGAGACGGT
>JBAQLX010000044.1:0-5715 GCA_049302315.1 Desulfosporosinus sp. | reverse complement strand
GATATCCTCAACGAGGGCGAAGTACGCCTAGGTCATGGACAATAATGGTACGTACAAGCGCACAGGTCGAAAATTTTCACCTTGGGAGTTGCACTTTAAAAGCGTTTTTTGTGTCCATTATCCAATGGGTATTTCATCTAAATAAAAGGGCTCCTTTCGTAGGGGTAAAGCTCCATGATGGGTAAGAAACGTGAAGCGGTAGATAATGTGTGGTCTTGCATTTTCCATCAAATGGCAATTTCATCTTTCTAGCATACATATATATTAGAGCATTTGTTATAGGTAATATTTTTGTATGATCAATTTCCAGTTAACAAGAATAGGCAGATGCAGGGCTGTATTTAAGGAGGAGAATGAGAGTATATGGCAACGATAACCCTTTCACCGACCAACGATAGCTATATTTCCCAATATTACGGGAATACGAATTTTGGAAGCGCAAGCGTGCTATTTATTGGCATGTTTGTCGGACTAGGCGATGATTACCGGAGTTTATTAAAATTTGACGTATCAACTATTCCAGCAGGAAGCTTTATTACAAATGCAACATTGGGCCTTTTTCTTGACAGAAAGGATGTCAGTGGAGGACAGCCTGCAGCAATCTACAGGAACTTGGCTGATTTCAGTCAAAGCACAGTAACCTGGAATAATGCCTCACCGATAGTAGCAACTGGTGATAGTGTTACTATTGTAGATGCTAATTTGCATAGTTATGTAAATTTTAACATTACGGATTTGGTACAAGGGTGGGTCAATGGGACTTATCCGAATTTTGGCTTTACAGTAGAAGGAGTAGAAACCATTCCCGCACTCTGTGGATTCTTGAGTGAAGAATCTGGTGATCCAAGCAAGAGGCCTATATTAACAGTAACGTATACAAGTGTTGTCGGTCCTACGGGGCCCACAGGAGCAACAGGAGCAACGGGAGCAACGGGTTCGACAGGTCCACAAGGCGCCCAGGGCATTCAGGGAACGCAAGGTATTCAGGGCACACAAGGAATCCAGGGCACACAGGGGATCCAGGGCACCCAAGGCATCCAAGGCACCCAAGGCATCCAAGGAACGCAGGGTATCCAGGGAACTCAAGGTATCCAAGGGACCCAGGGTATTCAAGGCACGCAAGGAATCCAAGGCACACAGGGTATCCAAGGTACGCAAGGCATCCAAGGGACCCAAGGTATCCAGGGAACGCAGGGAATCCAAGGAACGCAGGGCATCCAGGGAACGCAAGGTATCCAAGGAACGCAAGGTATCCAGGGCACCCAAGGTATCCAGGGCACCCAAGGCATCCAAGGCACGCAAGGTATCCAAGGAACCCAAGGCATCCAAGGCACGCAAGGTATCCAAGGCACGCAGGGCATCCAAGGAACAGCAGGAGCAGGAAGCACATTAGCTTCCATCCAATCCAGTGGTTCATTAAGTCTTCCCATTACCACTGAAGTACCGGTTCTGTCCCTTGCAGTAACCACTACGACAGGGCAGAAAATAAAATTGGATTCCATGGCGGAAGTAGAAATAACAACAACTGCAAGCACCAACTATCAATACACTATTAACTATCAACTTTACCTTGATGGAGGACCAATTGCTGCAGTAACGGTTGAAAAAGACACTGATAGTCAAACTGCAACTTCACGTCTATTTGGTGAAATCCCTAACATGACATGGGTTGATACTCCAGATGCAGGGGCGCACACCTATGAAATCCGCATTACAGTTACGGGTACAAACCTTACAAGTGCTGTTGCGCTTACTAGAGCATTAAATGCTATTAACTTTGGATAAGCATTACTAGAGAAGGTTATATAAGGGAGCCCTTTGTCGAGGGCTCCCCTTTGCTGAAAATAGTAGGATATGTTTCCACTTTCAACACGTTGAATACCATAGGTTATGACGAATATCACTACTCTGATTATAGTAGGGAAGATGGGGCAGATAATATCATAAATACAGTATTAGGGTATGCTTGTGCGGGTGTTGCAATATCATAGTCCATTGACTTACTGGAAATGTTTTAATTTCAATGTATAGATAGTAACCGCTCGTTAAAAAGGAGAAGAAAAAATGGAGGGTAAGGAAATAAGCATTAGTCTATGTATGATAGTTCGTAACGAAGAGAATACAATTGCCAGATGTCTTGATTCCGTCAAAGGGATTCCCGATGAAATAGTAATTGTTGATACCGGTTCCTCAGATAGTACCAAAGAGATTGTCACAGAGTACACGGACAAAATCTTTGAGTTTACCTGGATTGATGATTTTGCGGCTGCCCGCAATTTTGCTTTTAGCAAAGCAACCACGGATTATATTCTTTGGCTGGATGCAGATGATGTTTTTGCTGATTCTGATCGTGAGCAGTTCCTGAAGCTGAAGAATAAGTTAAACCCCTTAATGGACGTCGGCAATATGCCCTATCTTTAAGCGTTCGATCAGTTTGACGCAGTCACTTTCAGTTTGAGAAGAAATCGCTTGGTTAAACGAAGTAAGAACTTTCAATGGATTGGGGCGGTGCACGAGTATTTAGAGGTCTATGGACATGTTTTAAACTCCGATATTTGTGTAACACACAAGGGGACGGGAAGGGATGATTCTGACCGCAATCTAAAAATATATGAGAAGCGCAAGGCCAAAGGGGAAGCATTTTCCACACGAGATTTGTTTTATTATGCCAATGAACTATTCGATCACCAGCTCAATAATCAAGCGATTGAATATTATCAGAAATTTCTCATGACAGGGCAGGGTTGGGTTGAGGATAAGATTTCAGCATGCGGAAAATTGGCGGATTGTTTTCAAAAGTTGGGCAAAAAAGACAGAGAACTAGAATCAATTTTAAAATCTTTTGAACATGCTAACCCGAGAGCTGAGTTCTGTTGTCGTTTAGGACATTATTTTCTGCGTGCAGAGCTGTATGAACAGGGTGCATTTTGGTATAAAATGGCTACTAAATTAGAAAAACCTATTGATAGTTGGGGTCCCATGCTTGATGCTTGCTGGACATGGTTACCCCATTTACAATTGTGCGTTTGCTACGATAAGTTAGGGAAATATGAACTGGCTTATGAGCAAAACGAGCTAGCCAGGAAGTATCGGCCCGAAGACCCTCAAGTTCTTCATAACAAGAAGTATCTGGAAGGTGTGTTGGGATTATCATCAAGAGCTTGAATCGGTTTAAGTTGGAGAGGTATTTTGGTAAAACCAGAGGGCTACAATTTTTATTAAACGAATGTGTTTCCATATTATGACATGGTGAATACGATAGAGTATGAGTTAAAACTCATACTTTGAGGTGATTTGAAACGATGGATAATAATCCTATAACCATCAGTCTTTGCATGATTGTTCGTAATGAGGAAAACACCATTGCCAGATGTTTAGACTCGGTGAAGGGAATCCCTGATGAAATTGTAATTGTTGATACCGGTTCGACAGACAAAACGAAGGAGATTGTGCGTCTTTACACTGACCGTATTTATGATTTTGAGTGGATCGATGATTTTGCTGCTGCCCGAAATTTTGCTTTCAATCAAGCATCTAAGGATTATATTCTATGGCTCGATGCCGATGATGTTTTATTAGAAGTGGATTGTCAGAAGTTTCTCGATCTGAAAAAAAACTTGCCCAAACTTATAGACGCAGTAAATATGCCCTATGTTTTATCGCGCGATGAGTTCGGAGCAGTAACCTATAGTTTTGGGAGAAATCGCTTGGTTAGGCGGAGTAATAACTTCCGTTGGATTGGAACAGTGCATGAATATATAGATGTGTATGGGCAGATTCTGAAGTCGGATATTTGTGTAACCCATACGGGTACGTTTAAGGTCAGCGAACGCAACTTGAAAATATTTGAGAAGAAACAGGCCAAAGACACGCCCTTTACTCCGCGAGATTTATATTATTATGGTAATGAATTATTTGAACATCAGCTTTATAATCGAGCGATCGAAGTGTACCAGAAATTTATAAATACCGGACAAGGATGGGTCGAGGATAAACTTTCAGCTTGTGCCAGACTAACCGATTGTTTTCAGCAGTTAGGAGACAAGACCAAGGAACTGGAATATAATTTAAAATCCTTTGAATATGCCAACCCAAGGGCTGAGTTTTGCTGTCGATTAGGGTTCTATTTCCTGCGTGCTGAGCAATATGAGCAGGCAGCTTTTTGGTATGGTTTAGCTGCTAAATTAGAAAAACCGGATGTTGGGGGGCCCATGCTGGAAGCTTGCTGGACGTGGTTACCCCATTTACAGTTGTGTGTTTGTTATGATCGCTTAGGTAAGCAGGAGTTAGCCTATAAGCATAATGAAATTGCCAGAACGTTTCGTCCGGAAGATCCTCAGATTATGCACAACAAGAAATTTTTGGAGCTTACGTTTGGATTAGGGCTAGTTGAAAAGGAAGTCGGTGACCATGAGTGACAGACTGTCAGTTTTCCTGGGATTAATGACCTTGAACTGCACATTAATCTAAAAAATATGTAATTCATGTGACATACTATATTAGATTGGAATAATATGTGAAATATATAAAAATAAAACTTAAACGAGGTGTTAATAAATTGGCTGCTATGGACATTTTCCCTATTTATAGTGTTTATATATCCGAATACTATCACAGTACTAATTTTGGAACTGTTAATCAATTGTATACTGGACAATATCTTAGAAGTAAAGTAAATAAATGTAAAGATGCTTATAGAACAATATTGAAATTTAATATTGATTTACTTTGCTCTGACACAATATGTAGTGCCAGGCTATTTCTTTTCGTAAATAGAAAAGATAAGCTCGATGCGGAGCTTTCCCCACAAACCGTAACAATATATGAAAATGAAAATGACTTTAACCAAGCAACTGTTACTTGGGATACAGCACCAAATATTATCATTTCTCCATATTCTTTCAATGTAACAGATAGTGACGTAGGATCTTATATGGAAATTGATATCAAGGATTTAGTTCAAAGTTGGATTAACACTTGTCATGCGAATTACGGTATTACACTTATTGGAATTGAAGATAAAGATGATACGATTATTGGAAACGCAAGTACGGGAAGTGGCAATCCGCCTTTTTTAAGCATTAACTATAGCTCATGTGCAGGAGCAACTGGAGCAACAGGAGCAACGGGGATCCAAGGGACGCAGGGGATCCAGGGAACGCAGGGGATCCAAGGAACGCAGGGTATACAAGGGACACAGGGGATCCAAGGAACACAGGGTATACAGGGAACGCAGGGTATACAGGGAACGCAGGGGATACAGGGAACGCAGGGTATACAGGGGACACAGGGTATACAGGGAACACAAGGTATACAGGGAACACAAGGTATACAGGGAACAGCGGGAGCAACTGGTTCGGGATTAACAGAATTCGCCTATATTTATAACTTGGGCCTTCAAGTCGTACCACTTCAAGAGGCTATATTATTCAGTGATAACGGAGTAATTGTCGGTAGCATCACCCATGATCTTGGAACAGCTCCAATTACCCTTGTTACTGCCGGCACCTATGCTATATGGTTTAACGCCTCATGTAATGAATCAACTCAGTTTACTCTCTTCCAAAATGACGATCCCGTTGCTGGTGCCGTCTACGGCTCTGGGGCAGGCACTCAACCGAACCCAGGTATGGTAATTATTACAGCTAACGCTAATGATGTTTTAACCCTGAGAAACCATACGAGTGATGCGGCGGCTACCCTACAGACTCTAGC
>JBAQLX010000043.1:0-4168 GCA_049302315.1 Desulfosporosinus sp. | reverse complement strand
GTTCTTAGTTCTCTTGCACTCTTTTAAAAATTCACGGGATTCCTTCGAGATTGTTTAACTGTGTTTTACCGATATAGCGTGGATTTTTATGGACGATTTCTATAGTAGAACTTTTGACTGTCAAGATAATTATTGATTGGGAGAACTTTTAGAATAAGAGTTAAAAGACATATATAAAGAAAACTTGGCTGGTGCCAAGCCTCAGCGAAGGCGACCGCCTAGTTGCACTTATGCTACAGAAAGTATGTAACTGAAAGTTATACTTTCTGATAAGTATGAAAAAGTACTAGTAGAAAGGTCGTGAAATAATGGTTGAAAATTTTATCCAGGACTTGGTTAAAAATTTATTAAATCGTCATAACGATAAAAAGCTAAGGGCCGAAACTATTCACAACTCGATAAAAAATTCTCTATCAATGGAAACGCTAATTAACAACCTTACAGAAGTATTACGATTGTCCAAGGATGAAATTGAGAAAGATCTAAAAGACTTTGGTTTTAAAGACCTCATCGACCAATTTAAACTTGGCAAGGCAATTGGAATTGGAAACGACGAAAGTAACAAAAGTGATTTCCTTATTAGTAATAACGCAAGTAAGTTAAACCCCTTTCCCGCGCTTTTTAAAGTTCGCTCAACTCCGAACTTTCTTGAACCTATTTTGTTAGGGGATGGACATAAGGAGATCCTGAATAGTTTATTTGAGAGTGTTTCGGGATCTTTTCACAATGATCCCTTCATACCAATGTATCGAGAAAACGTGATTAGTTATTACCGAGATTTTAATAATAATATCGCTCCAGTATTGGCCGAAACAATAAAGCGTTATTTTGGACCCACGTATCCAAAGTACATGGTTACTACAGGAATAGGTGCAAATGAACAATTTACTCATTTTGTTGCTTCTTGCAATAATAGCACGGCTAATTCTCGGCTAAAATGGTTAATAGTTGATTCTCCAAAAAGTCTCTCCTTGCTGCCGAACGATGCCAATATTAATAATACTTTATTTGTGGAGTTCTCGCGCAGTAGTCTCACCGAGGAAACAGTTAAAATTCACGAATATACTCCGAGAGAAGCAAAAAGGATCGTTTTTTCAAATACTGGTCCCTTAAAGCAAATTGCAGAGCGGGATCAAAATTTAATACTTGAATTACCGGATGAAGTTTCCGGAAGATTTGGAAGAAATAAGACCCCTATTTTACTGGCCCCTATGTACATTGCGGGCTTGGACGTGGAAAGCTATTGGAAACACATTGATTCCGCAATTAATGCTTTTGACCTTACCGATCCTCAGTCTTTACCATTTGTTCTTGCTAAATATATTTTGTTACACCAGACACTTTCTTTAAAAAATCTTATTTACTTGGGCTGCAACGACAATGATTTAGGCTTATTAGCCGATGAGTTTATCCAATTCTGGAACGAGGGGGTCAACAAGGGAGGAAATGACCTGTTAATTTCCAGATTTTTCGGATTACCGCGTGACTCTCATATGAATGTTGAAGGATTATTAGGGAACCGTTTGACAAAAATGGCCATATTCTTTTTGAGAACAAACATGCGATCCAATACTACTCACCCCTTAGTATCCTCGATTATCGACCCGATAAATCCTGAACATATAGGCCTGCACTTTGGTGATGAAGAAGTAGTTTTAGCCTATGCTAATTACAAACGGTTTTCCGAGTTGATGCCTTCAATTCTAATTGAAATTCCATTAAAGCCTTCTTTAGAACACTCAGCGATATTAGGCCAGCTTTTTGCAGATACTACTTTTATTTATTCCCGGCTTAAAGGTATAGATCCTGGTTCCAATCCCGAGGTGAAGTCAGTTAGAGAACGTTCGGCAAATCTTCTGGCTGGAATAGCTCACAAGATCCGTGAAGACAAAAATAAACCAATTAACGAAGCAATCGTGGATTAGCGGCCTTTGAATTTAATCATTACACCTAAATCTTATATTCCAAGCACAAGTAAGGACCTATTGAAAGGAGTTCAGTAGGTCTTAACTATCCCCCCCAAACTATAAACGACTCAAGGAACCATTTTTATGCATCTCCGAGCTATGTGGGTAATAAAAAACCCACTGACTTTTACATCAGTGAGTTCGTGTTTTTTCGTTCAATTTATGGTGGACTTTTTGGCGGACTTTTAGCGGACGAAAATCTAACATTAGCGTTCGTATGGTGGGTTTGAGAGGACTCGAACCTCCGACCCCCGCGATGTCAACGCGGTACTCTAACCAGCTGAGCTACAAACCCATATGGTGCCGATGACCGGAATCGAACCGGTACGGGCTATTATGCCCGCGGGATTTTAAGTCCCGTGCGTCTGCCAGTTCCGCCACATCGGCATAAATTATTTGGAGGCGGCACTCAGATTTGAACTGAGGAATAGAGGTTTTGCAGACCTCTGCCTTACCACTTGGCTATGCCGCCAAGGGAAATGATGATGGAGCGGGTGACGAGATTCGGACTCGCGACTTTCACCTTGGCAAGGTGACACTCTACCACTGAGTTACACCCGCATGGTGCCTCAGGGCGGAATCGAACCGCCGACACGAGGATTTTCAGTCCTCTGCTCTACCGACTGAGCTACCGAGGCGTAATCGAGGTACGATGTTCGAAATTCAATATTCGAACTCCGGTATTCCTCTCAGGATTCTTTGTTCTCAGTTTCGTCATTTTATTTTCTACTTGTGAAGGTTACCTTCACCTTTCGAACCTCGAATCACGAACTTCGAATTTCTAGTATGGCGACCCCGATCGGACTTGAACCGACGATCTCCTGCGTGACAGGCAGGCATGTTAACCACTACACCACGGGGCCACGATCGAGGTCCGATGCACGATGTTCGAAGTACGAACACCCAATTCTTCCTCATATAATTCAAAGCTAAGCTCTAAGGTTCTTTCGAACCTCGCATCTCAAACTTCGAACATCGAGTATGGTGGGCGATGACGGGTTCGAACCGCCGACATCCTGCTTGTAAGGCAGGCGCTCTACCAGCTGAGCTAATCACCCGAGGACCGACGATTATCAGTATACACAAAAATACACCTTGTGTCAAAGCATTTTTTTTGATTAATTTGTGGATACTTTTTTTTGTTTTACAACATCTTCAATACTGATAGAACGAGTGTGTTTAGTGTGTGACCATTGTTTATCCTTACGATTAAGAAAGCCTAAAAAAACAATCGGAATCCAGCTATAAATAAAGATGGGATATAATATAAGCCCGACATAGGCCCGCCACGGTAACCGGTCGAGCGCTAACGCAGCAACAGGGTAGAGGTATTGAATTGCAGATAAAATCTGCCATCCTGTCCAAGGCATTACTAGCGTAAATACGTGTGTGTAATGTGGCTGTAATACGGATATAAAATTTATCAGCATAAAAAAAGTGGCAATCAAGACTAGTGCGGGTTGAAAAAGATGGATCGCTGCATCAATATACATCATTTTTCGCTCCCGTATTCCCTTAAAAATAAGGGGAAAGAAATAACGTCCCGCTACGTCAACTTGCCCCTGAGCCCATCGTTTCCGTTGATACCAGGATTGCATAAAGGTTAAAGGTTTTTCATCATAGACCACTGCATCATGCGCCCAAGTCGTTTTAATTCCGTGTGATAACGCTTTCATGCTGAACTCCAAGTCTTCAGTTAGGGAAGTAGCTCCCCAACCAAATTCTTTTAAAACGTCCGTTGAAATACACATACCTGTTCCTCCCAGAAGGTTCGAGAGGCGGCCCGTATTGTACCTTGCAAGCTGCAGCAAACGATTCGTTACCCAAAATGCAATAGAGAAAGTATTTGTTACCCAAGTATCAAAGGGATTTTTAGAATCCAAGTAACACTGGACTATTTTATGCCCTTGGCAAAGCTTACTATTCATCTCAAAAAGGAAGTTTTCCTTCACTAGGTTATCAGCGTCAAAAATAGCTATGGCATCGTATTGGCGCTCCATCTTGAAGAGACGATGGAACATCCACTCCAAGGCATATCCTTTGCCTCGCTTTTCAGTATTAAATCTCCGATGGACGATGGCTCCAGCATTCCGGGCAATTAAGGCAGTTCTATCTGTACAGTTATCGGCAACAACAAAGACATCGAAGTATTTCCTCGGATAATCCAGTAATAGAAGATTCTCTAATAACGGTCCGATGAC
>JBAQLX010000042.1:0-7246 GCA_049302315.1 Desulfosporosinus sp. | reverse complement strand
CTTTTGACTTTGGATATATTGCTTGATAATGGCTAACGGCGCACCACCAACGGTAGAAATGAAGTATGAATTAGTCCATAGTGTTGGCAATTTAGTAGTTAGCTCCTTGAATTCCTTTCTAAGTATTCTCGATGTTTTTCCTTTGATAGCTTTAATCACCTTATGAACACCAAATTGAGGATCGACTTCAACTAGAAGATGTACGTGGTCAGGCATGATCTCCAGCTCTATCAGTTCAGATTGAAGCTCCAAGCACGTTTCTTGTATCAATTCCTTTAAACGTGCTTCAATTTTTCCAACTAGGACTTTCCGACGGTATTTAGGACACCAGACCACATGATACTTGCATGAGTAGACAATGTTGTTGTTTGATTTATATTTTATATCCATACAAATATTATCCCACAGTAGCATATATAATACAATGAGATCTTTGGATTTGCCTTATATCCCCATAGCTGAAGCTAGGGGCTTTACGGCAACAAGCGGTAAAGAGAAGATGGGTATGCCCACAGATAAGACCCTCTATAGTGTGCATTAGCATATTTTAGATTATTGTTAGAACCGGAAATTGCTAACCCCAATTTGTAAATTCCGGGCCAAGTCGGTCAGACTTTGACAAGACAAGTTAATCTGATCGATAGAAACTGTGAATTCATCAATGGCTTCGGATACGGTGGCTGCCTGGTCAGCTGTAACCTGGCTGACTGTCCCGATATCCTGAACCCCTGAGACAATTTGCTGGCTGCCGCCCGCCATTTGCTGTATGGAAGAGGCAATTCCGCCTACTTGTCCGGAAACTTCATTAACCATATTTAAAATATCATTTAGACCATAACCTACGGTGTTCACCGCTTTAATGCCATTGTTGACGTGAACTTCTTCTGCGTCCATCGCAACGATAACATGCGCGATATTATCCCTGTTTACGACCACCAAAGCGGTGATTTGTTCAGTTGCGGCTTTGGCCTGTTCCGCCAGCTTACGAACCTCTTCAGCCACTACGGAGAAGCCGCGTCCGTGCTCGCCGGCCCGGGCAGCCTCAATAGCGGCGTTTAAGGCCAGAAGGTTTGTTTGTTCGTTGATACCGCTAATTAAGCGAGCGATGTCTGCTATTTGTTCAGAGCCATCAGCCAGCGAAGTGACTTCCTCTTTAACAATTTGAGTACCCCGGCTGATCTTGGCCATTTGTTCAGCGGCTTGGGTGAGAGCCGTTTGTCCATTTTCTGTAGAAATAGTCGTTTTTGTGGTGAGGGCGGTGACTTGCTGGCCTGCCTCGGCTACCATTTGAATGTTAGCGTTTATTTGTTCGATAGCCGCCACGGTTTCGTTGACTGCACCAGCTTGTTTTTCCGTGCCACCTGCCACCTTGGCGACGGCCACAGCGATTTGACCGGAGGCATTCGAACTGTGTTCCGTAATACTTAAGAGTTGGTTAGCTGAGGCTGCTACGTTCGCCGCTGATTCGAAGACTTGTCTAACCAAATTCGATAGGCTATCCGTCATGAGATTAAAAGCCTGCGCAAGTTGTCCAGCTTCATCCTTGGAGGGGGTTTTTATTTTGGGCACCCTCAGATTTCCCGAGGCGAGCTCTTGGACATTGTTCAGCATGATTTGTAAAGGTTTGGCAATCGCTCGGGCCACCAGCGCCCCAATGATCACTGCCAGAACTGCGGCAGCAAGCGGGAATCCGAACAGCAATTTCTCCGCCCGGACGAAATTAAGATTTTCGCGGACAATGGTGCTTTTCGCTTTCTGAGCGCTAAAGTCCACAAGTTCAGGAAGCAGGGTGTTAATTTCATCCAAGTCTTTGACAGTATTGTTAGAAAAGTAGATATAGGCCCCTTCTTTATCACTATTATCCATTAGAGATACTGTCTTCTGCCATTCGTTGCTGTATTTTTGCAGCGCCTCTCTCACTTTTGCCAGTTTTGTTATTTCAAAGGTCTCTTTGGCCAGGGGGGTATAGTTATCCAGGGATTCATTGATCAAGCCTTTGAGTACTGTCGTCTGAATGAGTAGGTTTTGTTGTCTGGAAGTGTCAAGAGGGGCCAATAGAAGCTCTATATTGACACTGCGGAGCATTCGAACATTGGCATTTGCCTCATTGATTAGTTTTACAGAAATCAGAGAGCTTGAATAGACATCGTTCATAGCTACTTTAGCTTGCCGATAATAGTAATATCCCAGATAACTTAAAGCGAGCATGAAGATTACCATGATAAGGACTAAAGCATTAATTTTGTGGAACGTTTTCCAGTTGGAGAACCAATGCCAATTCCGTTTCCATGGCCAATTCCGTTTTGGTTTCCATGGCCATTTAAATTTCCAATTCATTTATTTAACTCCTCCTAGCGTAATAAAAAAAAGTTGCCGCCGATTGCTTTAACTTCTTTCTTGATTTGAGCAGCTCGTTCAGAGACGAGTAAGGGTGTCCAACTTTGGTCAGTGGGGTTGATGATCAGACCGGCTAGGGCCACGCTAAGGTTTTCTGTCCCAGGTAACAGCTTGCAAGCTTGTTCAAATTGAGTGAGGATGGAAAATGCCAGTTTTTCCAGGTCCGCAGGTGAACAGATTATAATAAAATCGTCGCCACCGATGTGTCCGACAAAAGTATCCTCAGCAGCGGCACAGGATTCATTCAATAAAATTTCGCCTAACATCCTGATGGCCAAGTCTCCTTGTTGGAAACCGTATAAGTCGTTATAATATTTGAATTTATTAAGATCCACATATATAAGACTAAAGGTCAAAGCTCGCTCTAGATTTTGTCGGATCTCCCGATCAATGCGCAGGTTGCCTGGCAACCCGGTGAGCGGGTTAGCTCCCTGAGCAAGCTGGATTTGCCTCTCGGAGATTGCCTTCATTAAATTGGCCACTGAAACCATGCCGATCGGCTTGTGTTGGTTAGCTACAATTATGCCGTCATACAGCTGAGCGCCGGAGCGTTGCATAGCTACGCTCGACACCACTTCCAAAGGAGTTGTGTCTTCCACTATCAGGGGATTTGTGTCCATTAAAATGGGAATAGCACGTTCTAAATAAAGGGTGACACCGTAGCGAGTGCCAAGGGCTGCAAAAAGTCTGTCGCGCTGCATTACACCAACTAAACGGGAGTCTTCGGTTATCCCTACCAGCCATTGCTGGGGGTGATCACGAAAGTAAGTTTCAATGGAATTGACCAGGGTAGTGCTATCGAACAAGGGTAAGGGCTCCACTATGGAAAGAATAGGGTTTTGCTCAATGGATTTAAGCCGGCGGACTGGATTCAGGATTTCCATAACGGCGGGATTAATGCTCTTTCGCTCAAAGGTGGGTCTTGCAACAAAGAAGCCTTGAACAAAATCCACCCCCAATTGGACCACTGTGCGCATTTCCTCTGCAGTTTCCACCCCTTCGGCGAGGATCCGGCACCCTATACGCTTGGAAAAGGTGACAAATGTTTCCAGCAAAGCCCATTTGATCGGATCAGCATTCACTCCCTGAATTAAAGACCGGTCAACTTTCAGAAAGTCCGGATGCAGCTCCGCGATGGACTGTAAAGAGGAGTAGCCGGCCCCCACGTCATCTAAAGCAATCAGGTAACCCTGATTACGATAATGATCTAATGCATTCCGGAACGTGGAGAAATCCTCTATAGCGCTTCGTTCGGTAATTTCCAGGACGACATCCGTTGGGGCTAACCCTTTTTCACTGAGTAGTTTTCTCGTATGGCCGGAGGCATACTCGGGGGCGATGAGAACCTGGGGGTTAACGTTGAGGAAAAGCATTTCTTTATTTTGGGCGACATTTGAGTAGGAAGTGATAGCTTGACGCCGGCAGAGTGTTTCGATTGGATAGAGCTGCCCTATTTTTTCGGCAAATGGGAAGAGGTCGGCAATATTGTGAAAACAAGTGGTGTCTGGGATCCGGGCCAATGCTTCAAAACCAATCACCTCTCCGTTTCGGGTTTCAATGATTGGTTGAAAAGCGGCTTTCAAGTACGTTTCGGGGTTTTTGATTAGGCGGGTTAGTTCTGCGCGACGCGCAAAAAAATGGGGATCCGGTTCAGATTTATTTAAGAGGAAGGCCTCTTTCTCAGCCGCATACAGTGAATAATCGGCGCTTCGACCGAGTTCGCTGCTACACTGGGCAAGTCCGGAACGCAATTTTATTTTTTCGTCAACCAGTTTCCTGATTCTATGGTTAAACCGTTCTTCCACAGGGAGAACCCATTGTTCAATGATTTCTGTAATGTCCCGATGAAGGTTTTTTTCAGGAACAAAATAGACGACGAAGTCGTCCCCGCCTCTGCTTTCGAAATGAGAGAACAGGTAGAGATTGCGTTGTTGTTTAATCGTATGATTAATTTCACTCTCTATTTCGTCCAGGATTTGGTGGCAGATTTGGTAACCGTAACGAAATTCCACCTCATGAAATTTAACAATATCAAGATACAACACCCAGATCGTTTTCTCTTCCCTAAGTAGACGGTATAGCTTGTGTTGGCTCTTATCTACCGATCTAAACATTACGAAAACTCCTTTTTTTACTTATCAGAAAGTATAACTTTCAGTTACATACTTTCTGTAGCATAAGTGCAACCAGGCGGTCGCCTTCGCTGAGGCTGACAGAATGAATAATTCGTGCGAAGACAGTGTCTGCAAGAAGGGTTAATACGTGCGAAGACAGCGTCTTCGTGGGCGCCAGCCAAGTTTTCTTTAAACCAGATGGTACCTGATTTCGAGTCTATTCGATGGATATAACCTAACAATAATAATAATAGCTAATTGTAAAAATCGAATGAACGGAATGTTAATTTATTGTTAAATTTATCCACTGTCAGAAATTCAAGGCTAAATCCTATTTCGGAATATCTGTCTGAGCAGTAAGATAAACAATTCTTTAGTGAATAAATAACTTGGATTTAACAAAATAAAGTGGTCTTTTAACATAAGAATAATATCTCCTTTACAGTCATGCTTTAAAATTATCTTAAGTACAAAAGAGAGGTGTTGACTTGGATATGTATGAGAGGATTATTGGTCAGACACTTGGTCAGACACTTGGTAAGATGACAAAGTTGCTTCTTGCTTCAGCGAGCCCCTTGCAATATTTTCTCGATTCCCCAGGCGTAACCCATGTTCATTGTCTGGACCAGGCCTATATTGCTTTAAAGCATGATGGAAAAGAGGATATAGCCAGATTATTCAATGCTCATCACTCAACGCTGACCAAAGGTTTATACTGGGCTGACCGCGGTTGGAAAAACGTCAATCATTTTTACAGCCATCCTGACAAGCAAGGAATCATTGGCTGGCCGGACGCAACGGCTGAGTGCCAGTACTATTTCAATAGGGCTTTCAGTTTTTCCCCAAATAATATCGATAAATGTATGTTCTTTCTGGGAGCAGCGCTCCACCTGGTCCAAGATATGTGTGTACCACACCATTCCTTGGGGATAGTTTTTGACGGTCACAAAGAGTTCGAAACATGGGCGACTCAAAACTGGGCTCAGTTTCCAACAACAAGGGGTATGTATTTGCCATTTTCTCACCCCGCCCAATGGATGGATTATAATGCCGGCGTTTCCGCCCCCCTATATCCTTGGGTATCACAGGAAGCAGGGTGTTCTGAAGAGAGCTATAAAAGGGCATCAGAAATATTGATTCCTCTGACAATTGCCACTTCAGCGGGGTTTTTGGATTTTGCTTGTCAAAGATTAGACGGTTTAATGTTACGACTTGTATAGATTTCAAATATGAGTTTTCTTCAGGCTTTCGACTAAGGCGGAATAGTTAAAAGGATATTGATAGGGAGGACTGGGGTTGAAACAATTAAGGATTCTCGTATTCTCCGCAGCGTTTGGAAACGGTCATATTCGGGCGGCGGAAGCTGTGATCGAGGGCATACGTATTAAAGAACCTTTTGCCAAAATTATTCATTTGGATATTGGTGATTTTTTGAGTAAGCGACTTAATAACGTGGTTAAAAACTTATACATGGAGTTGATTAAACATACCCCGAAGCTTTGGGGAAAATTTTATTATAAAACAGCTAAGCTCCAACCTGAATCGAGAATTCAACGTTTTCTGAACCAGTTAGGTCGCAGTGATTTGCTTCAATTAGCGTCGGAATTGAGGATGAAGCAAAAAATCGGCTAAACAGCAATTAGCCTTCCAGAAGCATGGAATAAGTTTTATGGCGGAGGTCGGCAAAAATGATTGATTTACACGTGCACACAAAGACCTCGGATAATTCGCTTAGTGCCAGCGAGGTTATTAAGCTGGCTAAGGGTAAGGAAATCACCCATCTCGCCATTACGGATCATGACACTACTAAAGGTTTACAGGAAGCGATGGTCCTTGGTCAGGAAATAGGTGTAGACATAGTACCGGGGATAGAAATATCTGCTTATGATTTTCCGAGAAAAAAGCGAGCGCATATCCTCGGATTGTTTATTGAACCAGATCATCCCTCGCTGGATATACTTTGTAAACCCCTTCTCCAAAGCAGAAAACAGGCATCGCAGGAAATGGTTAATAAGGTAATTGAGGCGGGGTATGAAATATCCTGGGAGGATGTTCAGAAGTATGAAGGTGGAACGGGTGTTTATAAAGAGCATATAATGCAGGCTTTGCTGGATAAAGACTATTGTGAGAACATTTATGGTGATCTATACAAAAAGCTTTTTCGCAGAGGGAGCAGCTCTGAACCTCAAGGGATTGCTTATATTCAGCTAAAATACATTGATGCGCAGGCTGCGATTCTGGCTGTCCGAGAGGCAGGAGGGATAGCCGTTCTTGCCCATCCAGGCTATCATAATAATTTTGACGCGATTGATGAATGGGCGGAGATAGGACTGGCAGGAATTGAAGTATTTCATCCCTGTCATAGTGAAGAAGATAGGCAGATGTCCTTGCAATATGCCCAAAAACACCATCTAATTATTACGGGAGGGTCGGACTTTCATGGCTTATACGGAGAGAAGCCGGTGGAATTGGGATGCCTTCAACTGGGCGAAGAATGTATTGATAAACTGTTATCCAGAAAAAAATCGCATTATTTAACAGTATCTTAACGTTCCGTTCATCCAGATTTTACATACAACGATTATTATACGGGTAGTAGTTCGAGGGCCTTTATCCAATCGTAAGACTCCCACTTCTACAAGTGGGAGAGGTACACCTTATTCTGCTTCGGTGGGGGTAGACTCCGACTTCGCCGCTAAGAATTCCTTTTGGGACGTGCGGCTTCGGCGAAACCC
>JBAQLX010000041.1:0-1699 GCA_049302315.1 Desulfosporosinus sp. | reverse complement strand
GATTTCGAAACAGCTTTTCATGCCGGAAAAGTGGTTTGGAGAGGATTATGCACAACTTCGGAAAGACTGCGCTGTGCCCGATGACCTGACTTTCCGGACAAAGCCACAGATTGCGTTAGATTTGATTCATAAAATCGAGCAATCGGGTTTGTTTAAGGCAAAATGGATCGGTATGGACTGTTTATATGGAAACAGCAAGGAATTTATTGAGGCTATTTCAGATAACTACTGGTATTTCGCTGATATTCATAATAACGTACAGGTTTGGCGCACTCAACCCACCTTTGAAGTACCTGAGTATAAAGGAAGGGGCCCCCGCCCTAAGAAAATGGTTGCAGCCACTCCAGCTGAACCTGTTTCCAGGATAGCTGAAGATGATACGATTCCTTGGCAGAAAAGACATCTTGGAGAAGGCGCAAAAGGACCGATTTATTCAGATATCAAAGCAATTCGAATCTGGAGAGCCTTTCCGGAGGAAAACGGTGAAGTTTCTATAAAACCATGCCGGTTATTTATCCGCCGTTCAGAAGATGGGCAAACCAGGTTTTCTGTCAGTAATGCACCGGAAAACATTCCGGTCGCTGAACTGTGTAAAGCATCGTTGATGCGCTGGCCAATTGAGCAGCGCTTCAATGAAGCCAAAGATAAATTAGGTATGGATCATTACGAATTCAGGTCCTGGACTGCATGGCATCGCCACATGCTTTCGGTGTTTATAGCAAGCGCCTTTCTCCTGGAAGTAAGATTGCTTGTGACGGATAAAAAAAACTCCCATCTTAACTCTTCCCAGGGCTCAACTACTCGTTTTTTCAGCCCTGTCGGGTAATGAAAGTGTGATCATGAAGGCCCTTAAAAAGCTGGATTATCACCTCCGCCGTAACTATTAATCCTAATCATTTCCTGTTTTCCGACATTCTTTATTGTTTTACGACTATTTAGCCGAATTTTTCCTGACCCTAAAGGAAAAACCGCTCGTATGAGCGGCTAGTCATTTATTAGGGTGAGTCCTGAAAGAGGAAAGCCTTTATTATGGCTATTGCTTAGACTTATTAATCATTATATCAATATCTTCCTTGACTATGCGCCACTCTTTTCCTATCTTGTATCCTGGGAGCTTCTTTTCCCGTAACCAGCGGCGAACTACTTCAGGATTTACTTTTAAATATTCTGCCACTTCTTCAACTTTCATTAATTCCATTGGATAACCCCCTTTTAATACATATCTGTATAATATCACAAAGTAGCATAAAGACACAAATAATAGTTGCGTATAGTAGTAAATAGTAGTACAATAATACAAACCGTTGAAGATAAGCGGTAACAAAAAGAAAGCGGGAGGAAAAAGATTATGAAAACCCAAGAAGAATTTCAAAGTGAGGTAATCGATCGGACTGACGCTATGGAGAACGCCATAATTTTACTTGAAAAGGCCAGCATGATATTAAGCCATTGGACGCAGGAGTATGTATTCAACGAAAAGCCAAACCCAAGGAAAGCTGTAGAATGCGGGGCATCTATGTCAAGGGAAGAAAGAAGTAAAGGGTAACGGCTTAATCTTTCGCACTTTAGTTTAATTTTCTATAATGTTTTCTGTACTTATACAGATATTATATATAGATAGATTTTGGCAATAATCACTAATTGCATTAATCACACATGGAGGTGGGTTTATGAGAATCGCTAGTGCAGATGTGGCTAT
>JBAQLX010000040.1:0-2132 GCA_049302315.1 Desulfosporosinus sp. | reverse complement strand
GGTTAGATGTCAGGATTGCCAAATGGTTCACGTAGAACCAATGCCGAGCTATGAGCAAGCTAAGGAATTTTACCAAATTAACGGAATTGCGCATTATGACCAGCAATATGTGGAAAATAGAATCAATGATAAGAATATTGAACACAGATTGAAAATCTACCGAAATGCTATTTTAAAGTATGCAAGCAAGGGAGATAGTGTTTTAGATGTAGGGTGCCATGATGCGGCGTTCCTGAAGATTCTAAAAAGTGATGGTTTTGAGGTATATGGACAAGAAGTACATAAAGAACTCGCTGAAATGGTTCAGTCAACATATGGTATACCAGTCTCCAGTGATGACTTTCTAATGTACAATTCAAATCAAAGGTTTAACTTTGTTTCAGCGTTGTCCGTGATTGAGCATGTTCCTAGTATTGAGGAGTTTGTTAAGAAAATAGCGTCCCTAATAATTCCTGAGGGATATTTATTACTAGAAGTTCCTAACGTAGATTCCTACGAAAGTAGAGCCATTTATTATTTCTTTAGTCAAACGGTAAATTATTGGTTTGAACCAACACCACCTATACACTTATGGGAATTTAATAAGAATACCATACAAAAATTTCTTAATAAATTCGGTTTTAAAGTTATTGAAATACAAACTTTCTCACCTTTTGGATATGAGAAAGATATAGCTAAGTTTCCAGAAGGATATTATATAGCCCGTGAGGGATTAGACCTTCTTTCACTTGAAACTGAGAAAAGGAACTTATTGAAATCGCTTGTAAATAACAATGATGATAACTACCGAAATATCTTGAAATACATTGCGAAATTCCTTATTAAAAAGACTTTTGAGGAATGCGAGATCTTTTCTGAAGTTGCAGATAACAAGGCAGCAATATGGGTATTAGCCCAAAAAGTACGATAAAATATAAACGTCACTTTTAATTGATGGTTTTTCATCTGAAGGTGAAGATCCCGGGATTAAGCTGTATAATACAAAAAATACGCTTAATCGCGTAAGAGATAACGCCAGTACAGAGGTTGTAGAAATTCGTTTCTCACTGGGGCAGGCGTTTGTCTCTGGTTATTTTCTATGCCCATAATCGCCGTCGGTCACGTCAGTGTGTCAGTGCTACCCAATGACAAATTGATGCTATCAACAAGCATGCCACCCATAAAAATTAGTTTTACGTTTACCCCTAAAGCTTTCCCCCGCTTCTTACGATACATTTACTAACAGATAAATCAAGCAGAGGTGTTCAATATGGATATAAGCGTAGTAAAGACTCCTATAGATTTTGGTGGTTTTGCTAATCTGGCGCAGAGTAATCCCGTTATTCAGCCTGATGTCAATCTTCCAACTGCCAAGACGGGTGATTTAACAGATAAATCGCTAACTGCTCAAGCAAACGAAAAAATTCATAAAGAGCCAGTCAATTTGCAAGAAGTAACCCAAATGACGGAGGCCATGAACAAATTTGTCCAAGCAATGGATGCCGATATTAGATTCTTGATTCATGAAGAGACTAACCAAATAATGGTGCAGCTCGTTGACCAAACAGATAATAAGGTACTAAAAGAATTCCCACCGCATGAATTTCTGAATACAATGGCCGCGATTCGGGATTATGTCGGGATACTACTGGATAAAAAAATATAATGGTAAGTCGAGGGATAGGAGGGGTTACGCATGGCAATTAGTTCGATCGGTGGCACTTATGGGCTGTCTGGTTCGGGCATGGATATTGACTCGATCATCACAAAGTTAATGATGGGGCAGCAAGCAAAAAGCGATGCTTTGCTGCAAAAGAAAACGGTACTGGAATGGCAAAAGGCTGCTTACAATACGGTGTATGATGATCTCAATAATTTTCGTACTACAACGTTTAATTACAAACTCCAGGGGACTTTAAGCCCGAATAAGGTTTCTTCCAGCAACACCTCGGTAGTTACCGCAACAGCCAATGCTGAGGCAGCGGATGTGAATCATTCCTTAGTGGTTGCGCAGTTAGCCGGTGGGGTGAATTTGACGAGTTCTGATAGTGTAACAACTGGTGCAAATAAGGACACTATTACCAACCAGTTTTATGGTGGTGTTGCTCCTACGGGGTCGTATAAGTTCACGATAACTAATGGAACAGAGAGTG
>JBAQLX010000039.1:0-2448 GCA_049302315.1 Desulfosporosinus sp. | reverse complement strand
CTGCAGGTTTGATCACAATTTTCGCTCATCAGTTACTCTCCTTTATGATTTTGATATTAGTTCTTGAGTATTTTAATAGTCTTCTCAAAGACCTCTCCGGCTGCCCGCCCTGCTGCACAATCTATGTCAACAATACTCCTAGCATTATTAATTGCTTTCACAGCATCCGGGTCAAAAGGTATTCTTCCGACAAAAGGCAGCTTGAGTTTTTGACAAAACGACTCAATTCTTTCTGTATTTTCCATGTTGGTATCATATTTATTGATGCATACTGCAATTTTGGTGTGAAATTTTTCAGCAGTTTGAATAATGCGTTCCAGATCACTGATGCCGGATAGCGAAGGTTCCGCAACAAGCAAAACCATATCAACCCCGCTAAGTGAGGCAATAACCGGACATCCTATCCCCGGCGATCCGTCGATGATGGCCAGTTTCGCATCTTTAGCCGCTGATTTCATCTCCTTTTTCACCTCGGTGACCAACTTCCCGGAGGTGCCACTACCCATTTTCAGTTGAGCCGTGGAAAACACCGAATCATTCACGTATAACATCAATTCCCCTGCTACAGCCGGTTTGAGCAATACTGCCCGCACTGGGCAAATAGCCTCGCAAACACCACAGCCTTCACATGAATAGTAATCCACTTTATATTCAGGATCCGCATGAATTGCCTCAAATCGGCAATTTTGCCGGCAGATATCACATTGGATGCAGACATCCGGGTCTATCTCTGCTTTGGGCAATCCGTAATAATCTGTTCGTTTTGGTTCGTAAGGCTGGCTTAGAACCAGGTGCAGATTAGGTGCATCCACATCACAATCTGCATAAGCTTTGGCCTTGGATAACTTAATAAAGGCGCCGGCAATAGTCGTTTTTCCCGTACCGCCCTTGCCGCTAAGGATTAATAGTTGTTTCATGCCGCACCTCCTCAGTCACAATTTGAAGCAGGGAAGAGAACATAGCCCAGTACTTTTCATTTTCTCGGAAAGAGATTAGAGCATTTGAATTCAGTGTTCCAAGCTCCTTATCATAGGGTATCCGGCCTAAAATCCTGATGCCTTTTTCTGTACAAAATTTTTCTGAGGGATTTTCTCCATGCAGACACTTATTGAGAACTACGCCATGCGGCTTGTTAAATAACCTAACAAGTTCATAAACCATACTTAAGTTATGGGCGCCAAATATTGTGGGTTCTGCTACCAGTAGGCAATAATCAGCATCCTTGATGCTTTCCATTACTATGCAGTCGCTCCCTGGCGGACAATCAATAAAGGTGAAACCTTTTCCTTCATTTCTGTCGCTCAGAAGCTTCTTGACAATTGGGATTCCCGAAGCTTCGCCGGTATGCATAATCCCAGTAAATACAGTCACATTTTCTGAAACACCTTTTTGAACTTCTCCAATGACTTTTTCTCTTTCATATAAGGCTTTCTCCGGACAAAGCAGTACACATCCGCCGCAGGAATGGCAAACCTCCTCAAAAACTCTTAATTTATTGTTGATATAGGCTAAGGCATTGAATTTACAAAAATCAACACACTTGCGGCAGCCGGTACAAAGTTCTTCATCCGCCACAGGAACCTTAATCGAGATTTTTTCCGACTCAATATCCTCCGGCTTGAAAAAAAGATACCCATTCGGTTCTTCAACATCACAATCAATATAGACGGCCTCTTTTGCTGCGGCAGCCAGATTTACAGATACAAGTGTTTTGCCTGTGCCGCCCTTCCCGCTTAGCACAGCTATCTTCATCCTATTCTCCTCTTCGTCCATGAAATCCGGCATGAATGTCTTCCAGCAAGGATAGTCTCCCCTCATTAAAGGCATCGATATTATCCTGTATCGAATCATTGATTGTCTTGTATATTTTGATATCCGCCGCTTTAATTACCTCCGCCGCATTTTCGCCACATCTAGGGGTAAGCAAGGCTCTCACCTGGTTATCTACAACTGTCTGTGCAGCCTTGATTCCTGCGCCACCCTGGCTGGCTGCCGCACTATTATCTAAAAAAATATTATCCTTTGTTTCTGTATCATAAATAAGAAAATAGGGTGTACGTCCAAAGGACATGCATACATTAGTTTCCATAGATTTATCATCTACCGGAATTGCAATTTTCATTGAGCATCCTCCACAAAATTTATTCTTATTTTTCTTACTCATTGTTGAGCACTGGATAATATCCTCATCGATCAATATTTATGGCTCCACTCCTTGAGTCTCTTCCATAAAACCTCTGCCGCAGCGATGTCTGAGGCAACCGCCACAGGCGCATGATTTCTCAAGGCCGTCACAAAGCGTATAATCTCCACCCTCTATCCTGAGCACTTTTCCGTTTACTAAGGATTCCGCAAGTTTTTTTCGCGCATCATAATAAATACGCTGAACGGTTGTGCGGGCGATATGCATTTGGTCGGCACACTCTTCCTGCGTAAACCCCTGTAAGT
>JBAQLX010000038.1:0-1674 GCA_049302315.1 Desulfosporosinus sp. | reverse complement strand
CGACTTTGTTGTGATTAAGCTCGCTATAGTTCGCGGCAATTCGTTTATTAAATTGCGTTTCACTTTAAGATAAAGAATATTAGAAGATTTTGCGGGAATAAAATACCATTAATATCCATAAATCCCTTGACTATAAGCCCTTCTCGATTGATAAACAACTTCTCACTGTTGCCTAATTATTTACGATTTCGACATTGACTCTAACGTATAATAAGAGCACCGGAAAGATGCGAACGTTTTAAAGCATAAGGATGAACCGGAATACAGTTAAGATGGGATGATGGCAGGATGGGTAAAAAAATAAAAATAATTATCGCGGATGATAACCGTAATTTGTGTCAAATGCTACAAAACTATCTCCAAGCCCAAGAAGATTTAATCGTTGTAGGAGTTGCCAATAATGGGTTAGAAACCTTGGAGCTCATACAAACTCAGGAACCGGATTTGATCATTCTTGACTTAGTTATGCCAAATTTAGATGGTTTAGGGGTATTAGAAAAAATAAATGCTCGGACAACAATGTCCCGTCCCAAAATTATCATGCTAACTGCATTCGGACAGGAATCGCTCACACATCAGGCAATGATGCTCGGTGTGGATTACTTTATTCTAAAACCATTTGATCTGGATATTCTCAGCAAACGGATCAGCTCATTGACGCAGGATATACCTTCATCTTCTCCAACTCAGTTTTCGTCAAATTCACCAGTCGTGACAACGGTGGGAAGTGGGCTTGATCTTTGCGTTGAAGTGACAACAATGATGCATCAAATTGGGATTCCTGCGCATGTTAAAGGTTATCAATATATTAGAGATGCAATTTTGATGGTGGTGGAGGATGTCTCTTTGTTAGGGGCGGTAACCAAGGAACTTTATCCTGGAATTGCGAAAAAATTTGATACTGCACCCAGTAGGGTTGAACGTGGAATTCGTCACGCTATCGAGCTTGCATGGGAACGTGGACATACAGATACGCTTAAACGAATTTTCGGATATTCTATGAATATTGAGCGCCAAAAACCTACGAACTCAGAATTCATAGCGCTTCTTGCTGATAAATTAAGAGTCATGAGTAAGGTGAGCTGAATCCTTAAACAAATAGAAATACCTTCTAGCTTATAGGGGGTATTTTTTTTGGTTAAATTTAAGAACCTATAACCATTTTAGGTCATTCTACCCTTTAACATTAGAACATACATTATACATAAACAAAGAGGGGGCGGAAGCATGATTAGGAATATTTTATTTGCCTGGAGTAATCTTCCTTTGATCGTTATTGGTTATTTTCTAATCAGTTATACGGTACAAAAGATTCCAGATAATCTAAAGGTAGGGTTAGTTGGATTATTGGGCTATGGCATTCATAAACTTGGTATATATTGGTTAGGACTGTCAGCTTCTCCATTTCCGCTTTTAGATATTATCATGTTTGATTTAATCCAACCGTTTGCAATTTATAGTTTAATTTTTGGCGTTAAAACTAAAAATATGAAATATGTTCACTTGGGTCTTTTTGTGTTAGTTGGATTCCTATTAGTCCCTTTGGCGGATACAGTTATTCCAATAAAAGAGGAGTACCTAATCAGATAAAAGGCAATGATCATTTGATTGCGTGCCACCTGGCAGCGATGTTACAATAATTAAAGTAAAATTGCAGGAGCGAGTATGAAGGAT
>JBAQLX010000037.1:0-2455 GCA_049302315.1 Desulfosporosinus sp. | reverse complement strand
GGTTTGAAGCCTCCACCTGTATGGCGGCTCCGAGGGGCCTTCCCTCATCTCTTATACAGCACAGCGCATATTCAAGCGACAGTTCCTGTCACTTGAATACGCTTTCGTGGCGCACAGTCATCAGCGTATCTTACAATGTAACATTCTTTGAGTTTTGTTGTCCGCCGTAGGGGCCTATATTTAGCGCTATTACCTTTCTGGTTAGCATACTTATATTGCGTGGGTATAGTCTCCCATTGACTTGCTATCCACCAGTCTAATTCATTTAGCACGACATTAGAAAATAATGGTGAAATCACCGACCCCTGGGGGCTGCCCTGCTCTGGAAAGCCTATTCCTGCAATCTCAGCTTTCAACATTTCCGAAATAATGCAGAGTAGCCTTTTATCTCTAATACCCAACGTCCATAACTGCTTTATCAGTTTGGCATGATTCACATTGTCGAAAAACCCTTTAACATCAATGTCTACTACAAAATGCAGTCCATAAAGTTGCATATACCTATTTGCTTGCGAGATAGCATGTTCCGCACTCCTATTGGGTCTAAAACCATTGCTTCGTTCAAAGAACTTCGCCTCGCATATTGGTTCTAGTACCTGCAGGATACATTGCTGAATGAGTCTTTCCATGATAGTGGGTATTCCTAATGGGCGCTTCTTCGTTGCGTCATTATCTTTCGGTATTTCTACTCTGCGGACGGCTTGAGGTTTGTACCATTGTAGTCTGGCTCTCACATAATCAATAAGTTGCTTTACTTCCCATTTTGCCAAATCGTCAATTGTCTTTTGGTCTACTCCTGCTGTTTTACTTCCCTTGTTTTTCTTGATGTTTCGATAGGCAAGCCCGATGTTTTCTTTCATCGTAATTATCTCTACTAAACTAGTAAATACCTTATTTTGCCTGCTTTGTTCATAGAGTTCATCTTGAATGGCTTGGAAGTCGTAGTATTCAGCATTTCGTAGTTTTTGCCTTTTAAGCTTCTTTTCAGTTGTCAAAGTCGGTTACTTTCTCCTTCACAGGGGGATTTCACCTTTGTTAGTCATACTCGAACCTTCGAATAATGTGCACTTAAACGTTTATACTATTTGTGACTACAGCCTATCCCTCCACGGCTTATTATCCCCGTTTCATCGGTACGTTGGCTGCGCTATCAGCCGAACAAAGTCAGGTTATACATAGCTTTGCTTTCCCTGCCAACGCTTCATTGTGTGTAATCACTCCGCGTTCCGACCTTCCCACGTTCCGATAGTTCTATCTTTACATATGCTTTTAGGTTTATCCTCTGAGCCTGTATGCTTGATACTACCTTTAATAGTATAGGGAGTTTCATAGAGATTTGTTTTACTCTTCCCCACATACGCCGCGTTGCACAGCAATGGCATTTCTACCATTTATATCTATAGACTCTTACGTTCGGATTTTCGCCAGTAGCTTTTATGCCACATTCTCACCATGAGCACTTTGTAGACTCCCGGCGTATAATCTGCACAGCTTGCCTCCAAGCCGGTTTCCACAACAGCAATTGTTGGGGCAGACTTCCGCCGATTTCGACGGGCTGCATCAAGGATTTGTTATTACAAACTTTCCTTTTTGCCGTAGTCTCAGAGGGAGCGTTTCCTGGCGTTACCCGATCATTCCACTCCTCGAACTATCAGTTAGAGATTAATAATCCCCGCTGTTTTTACTTTGTTGTAGGATTTACCCCACAGGCAATTTTGTACAGCAACGTGTCGCTTCACAATCTCGATATCAATTTGTTTCCCTTGTTTCGTCTTTACTCTGACATCAAGTATTCCTTTTCTATCTTCCGCGAACTCCCTTAAAAGCTCATTATTGATGATTTCTATTCCCTCAAAGTCTTCCGCCGGAACACCTAGTACGGCACTGAGGAAAGCGACTAGCAGATCTTTATTTTTTTCGTCTCCAAAGATTAACTTGAACACGAAGTCTACTTTTGGTGACATTAGAAATCTATCGTCAGTTGGTGTTTGTTTGGTTTTACTCTTCTTGCTCCCAGCCATATTAACTTCATCCTCTCTCCAGTTATATAGATATCATTTTAGCAAATCCACCGTAGTTTCACACACTCACCAACAAACAACCATTATTATTATCTTATTATCAAAACTAAACCTAACGGCCCTATGACTCCATTATACAACATTATACAACAACGCACATATTAGTTCCATAAAAAGGAATGGTTTGTGCTAGACATTTCTAATTTTTTTATATGTCTCAGTTACCAAGATGTTCAGAGTTTTGACGACTGTAACTCAACAATATTAAGTAACATAGTCGACCCCTAAAGGGATTCGACAAATTGCGGGAAGTACCAGTCCCCGACCGAGTCATATGACCTCATGCGCCATTCCTACGTCCCTCTCGCCTTCTTCGGTTGTACCCTATAAGACGAGTCCTTGATGGTTGTCGCCATCCCATCTGCACATAGGAC
>JBAQLX010000036.1:0-25981 GCA_049302315.1 Desulfosporosinus sp. | reverse complement strand
GTATATGCCGGAAACATTAATGAAGGCCGTTCAGGAACTGGAAGAAGCATACGAATTCTATAAAAACGACCTGGATTTTCGAAATGAGCTGGATGTTTTACTAAGGAAATACGCGGGCAGGCCATCGCTGTTGTATTATGCGGAGAAGATGGCCAGGGATCTTGGCGGCGCAAAGATATACCTCAAACGAGAGGATCTTAATCATACAGGTTCCCATAAAATCAACAATGTCCTAGGACAGGTTCTGCTTGCCAAACGAATGGGGAAAACCCGTGTCATCGCGGAAACGGGCGCCGGACAGCATGGCGTAGCCGCTGCGACAGCGGCTGCCCTGATGGATATGGAATGCGAAATCTTTATGGGTAAGGAAGACACTGAGCGCCAGGCCTTGAATGTATTTCGCATGGAACTGCTAGGCGCCAAAGTCCACCCCGTCACCAGCGGGACGATGACCCTGAAAGACGCTGTCAACGAAACCATGCGAGAATGGACCACACGAATGGAGGACACGCTGTACGTTCTGGGTTCTGTCATGGGGCCGCACCCCTTCCCGACCATTGTACGAGATTTCCAGAAGGTCATCGGTAAAGAGATTAAAGAGCAGCTTATGGAGGCAGAAGGTAAACTTCCCGACGTGGTCATCGCCTGTGTAGGCGGCGGCAGCAACGCCATCGGAGCCTTCTATGAGTTCCTGCAGGAGCCTTCGGTGAAGCTCATCGGCTGCGAGGCTGCCGGGCTTGGCGTAGACACCCCAAAGAATGCGGCAACCATTGCCAATGGTACAGTCGGCGTGTTCCACGGCATGAAATCCTACTTCTGCCAGAACGAATACGGGCAGATCGCACCGGTTTACTCCATCTCGGCAGGACTTGACTACCCGGGTATCGGGCCAGAACACGCACAGCTCTCCGACACAGGTAGAGCACAGTACGTACCGATCACGGACGCGGAAGCCGTAAATGCCTTCGAATATCTTTCCCGTACAGAGGGAATTATTCCCGCAGTTGAAAGTGCACACGCCGTTGCCTATGCCATAAAGCTGGCGCCCGCGATGGCACAGGATCAGATTATCGTCGTCAACCTCTCGGGACGAGGCGACAAAGACGTAGCTGCAATCGCCAGATACAAGGGGGTGGCGCTTTATGAGTAGAATCACGAAAGCCTTTGAAAACCGTAAAGCTTTCATTGCCTTCATCACGGGCGGCGACCCCGATATTGAAACTACGGAGAAACTGGTCCCCGCCATGGCGGAAGCAGGCGCTGATTTAATCGAAATCGGTATACCGTTTTCTGACCCGGTTGCGGAAGGTATCGTCATTCAGGAGGCAGACCAACGTGCCCTGCAGGGCGGCTGCACCACAGACAAGCTGTTTGAGATGGTCACACGAATCCGGCAAAAAACGGATATCCCACTGTTATTTATGACTTATCTAAACCCAATTTACACCTACGGGAAAGAGAAGTTTTTGATCCGATGTGCCGAATGCGGTATAGAAGGAATCATCGTCCCCGATATGCCGTTTGAAGAAAAAGATGAATTGGCAGATGTCTGTGAGCTCCACGGGGTTGATTTAATTTCTATGATCGCCCCAACCTCAGAAGAGCGGATCACCTTGATCGCCAAAGAAGCTAAAGGGTTCATCTACTGCGTATCTTCCCTTGGCGTGACCGGCGTACGCAGCGAGTTCACAACTGACATTAGCAAAATGGTGAAAATGGTTCGGGAAGTCACCGATGTTCCATGTGCGATCGGCTTCGGTATTTCAACACCTGAACAGGCCGGCAGTATGGCAAAGCTCTCCGATGGCGTAATTGTCGGGAGCGCAATTGTAAAATTAGTTGCAAAATTCGGAAAAGATAGCATTGAGTCCGTCTCAGATTATGTACGCAGTCTGAAAAAAGGCATTGACGATGCCATTTAAATAAATCATTAATAAAATATTAGGAGGACGTAATTATGTATAAAAATATTTTGAACAAGGCAACAACCAACTAGGAACTGACTGAGTAGGAGATTTTTCAACTCATCGGGGCAATTAATAATGCGGTCATGATGGAAAAGCTGAAATCCCGTTATGAATTCTTGACCAACAGCAAAACTGATGTCACTGTCGTCTTTGACCGCGGCAACAATTCGGAGAGTAACATAAGCTTACTTGAATCAGGCGATTTCAAGTTCCATTATGTCGGAGGCCTTAAAAAGAACTAGGCAGCCGAACTGTTTGGAGTTCCCCACAGCCAATACATACCGTTTGCCTCGCCGTCACTGAAAGGCCAGTCCGTATACCGGACTGAAATGGAGGTATACGCAAGGACGATGGCTACAGTAATTGTCTATAATCCGGAACTTGAAAAAGGCCAGATGCAGGGTGTCATCATCAATCGTGAAAAGGCTGCTGCTAGGCTGATGGAGCTTCAGCAGAAACTTATGCGTCCTGCGGCTGGTGAAATCACAAAAGGTAAAAAACCTACGGCGGAAAGTGTCACGCGCTCTGTTGAATCAATCCTGAAAACGGAATACATGAAGGATATTTTCCGTTACGAGATCCTTGAAAGCGGAGGGAATGTCTATCTAACATTTGCCACATCAGATGATGCGCTGGAGCAGGTCCGTAAGAAACAGCTTGGTAAGACTGCGCTTTTTACTGACCGCCATGATTTTACAAATGAGGAAATTGTAAATGCATACCGCAGTACATGGCATGTCGAAGCTGCTTTTAAACAAATGAAAAATACGGAGCATCTGACGGTACGCCCCATGTTCCACTGGACTGATGAAAAAATAGGGGTCCATATCTTCACCTGTGTACTTGCGTACCGGTTGTGCTGTCTTCTTGTAAAGGAACTTTCTGACAGGGGAATCAATACCAACATTAACAGAATGCTTGATGAAATGGCTGATATAAAAAGGATCAACACCTTCTTTGGGGACATCGTCAAGCCTGAAAAAGTGGAATCGTATACCCTTGGAAGCGAATTGGCACAGCAAATAGAATCGACATACCGGTTAAAGCAAAAATACAGTTAGGTAATCGCTTGGGAAGCCCTGGACACTGCATGAAATAAGGCTTTCCAAGCAATCAGCTTCTAATAACTTGTAAACTTACGCTAGAGCAAAAGCAAATTGAGGAACTCAGGGGAAATCTAACATTCGGTTAATGGTGTAATAACCCCAAAACTTTTTAGCAACCGTTCGAGTCGAGCAACATGAGATGGCTTTTTAAACATTAATCCGTAACAATAACAATCAAGGATATCTGCGTCCTTTACGATCTCTTCCAAGTCCGCCCCGATAATCTGCTTATCCGAATGATGGATAACAGCCTGAACGATTTGCTCTTTGACATCGGTCGATAATTCGGTCTCTTCTAAAAAACGGCGCACCGGTACTTCCCCTTGAGCAGCATGATTTGCCTGGCACCCAGAATACCAGCGCCCAATATCGTGCAACAAACAAGCTATTGCAACCAATTCTGGATCCATGCCAACCCGTAATGCCAATAACCGTCCAAAATGGGCACAACTAGTAGCATGCATCTTTTCCCAAATCAATGAAAACTCACGCTCAATTGGATTTTTGTCTAACTCGTCAAGAATTCGATACATTCGTTCAAGATACTTCAGATATTGTTGGTTCATGCTCGTTTCTCCTTATCGATAATATTAGAAATAATGTAGAGCATTATTGGCGACAAAGTAATCTGCTATTGGATTTCATTTGTTCCAACCTATTTATAAAACACAATACAATAATCGTGAAACACCATTACCACCGAATAAACTACTAAAACAAGCCACAATGAGTAATTAACAAACTTACGCGATCTATTCCGTTTCTCCCAAAGCACAAACCCTAACATAAATGGCAGCGATAACTTAACGGTCATAACTACAATGGGGTTTTCTTCAATTAGCCATCGCATCACACTTCAATTAGCCATCGCATCACAGGATTAACTTCTTCAATTGCGCCTTGTCCTAACCCCCAAAGTGTCAATGCCCCATCCAGCAGACTAACGATTAAGAACACGATAGAACTGACGATGATTGCTTTGTCTCTTGACCTCAACATACTACTCTCCATCTTCGGTAGTGGATTCCTTATGTTTAATTTTTCGAGTGTAATCTTTATTTGATTTATGGGGGCGTGTGCCAGTATTAAAGAGAGATCTGGTTCTTGGCTTACGGACCAGGGTTAATTTCTTTTTCATTCTCCTCTACCTCCGATATCACCAAGCAACTGTTCATAATAATCTCGATTGAAATACTGGATTCCAGGCGGATATAGATAAGCGAGCAGTTTTTCTAGCTCCCAGAGACTTTGATAATAGATTCTGCCGCTCGATTCAGATTGCTTAATTAAACGAAGCTACTGCCTTTCCCGTAAATCAACCCATGGTTCTGTCTCCAGAAAACTGCCCGTAATATTTGTCTCCATGTCCTTAAACATCTGATACGGCACTGTAAAGGACAATGTCTCCTTGTCGACATGTTTACGTTGCGCAATATCGAAAAAGCCTATGACTCCTTTAGGATTAGCTTTTTCTCTCTCCGCATAGCCGAAAATAATGGATTGACATGCTGCCCCAAATGGAGCCACTGCGCTCGGATTATCGCCATTATTATATCCAGCCATTACGACCAGTGCAGATAATTGGTCGGCATTGACCATAAAAATGATCAGTTCGGGCTTTTCTTCGTTGCTAACCTTGCCTAACGGCTTGAAGACAACGAATTCAGCGGGAATCTCTGTGATTGGCAAAGCATTAACAAATTTGCCTGCTTGCTCCGGAGTCTTAAAAAAGCGCTCACCTTCTGCCATAGAACCCCCACCACCCATTTTCGCTGCGCACTCTTTATCCCCCGTAGAAAGTAATCCGTTGATAGGAAAATGGGTTTTTTCATATTGGTTCCCAAATCCAAGACCAGTTCCTCCTCCGGGGCAACCAAAGGTTTTACGGTCGAAAAAGGCTATACGGCCTTTGGACGCAATAAGTATCATGGAACCCACACAACCCCATTTTCCTTCTTTAAATTGCACCCCGGTACTTGGTTTCTCGTCGGCCCAAATCACAGCTACTGGTGAAGTTTTTAAATTTAGAGCGTTCACAAGTCTACTTTCCATCTTAGCGCCTCCAATTCAAATCTTGTTATGTTTTTGCGGTGAGATAACCCCACCCATCAAATCCACATAACTACCACAGACCCTCTTTACTAAGCCGTCGGTACATCCTTCCCTCTTATCAGGGAATGGTCGAGCAGGAACATTCATTTTTCCCTTGAAGCTGGGTTTTTGCCGATAGATTCAGACTTAGCCCTTCAGGCAGATCAATTTGAGCAACAATTTGAGGCGCTTCTGCAAGAAACTATTAGTTTAGCCATTAGTATTCCCCTCCCTATCCTCATCCATTGTCTCAAGCAAAAAGCTAACTGGGCGGAAGCCATCATTACATGAAATCATAGCTGACTTTTTATTCTTCATCCAACCATCATAGAAGTCTTCGCCACCATGAGCAAGAGTCATTACAAATGAAGAAACACTATCCCATGCGCTATCGCAAAAGCCTTCTGGCTTCTGCCAGCCATTAGCAATAAACACTTGGCCTTCAACCATATCGCAGGTATGAGTGATTGGATTTTCATATTTTTCAATTAAGTCTTTATAGCAGGCCGTCTTCATGACAGTTATTATTACTTTCTTCATTGCGTTACTCCAATCTGGGGAATTACTTCACCATTGACCTGATTTTCTATTCACTCTGGATGATACGACTCTCGTCAAGACAGGTCGAAGAATTGAACAGTAGTCAAACTGTATTTTTGCCGTTTTCCCTATCCGAAAAAATGGAGGTTGTTTCTCTCGACCGATACATCCCTCAGTTTATTAAGTATGATGCACAAATCGCCCACATATCAACCTGTTATATACTCTATACTCTTCTGGCCTATTTTCGACGAGTGAACGCCTATAATTCCTTGGACGGGCTATTTGCTGAGATCAATGGTTAATTGTTAATAATCAAAAGTAAAGAATGGCATTAGGCTATCTGGAAATTAGCGAAACAGGGGTTTAGCGGGGTGCGAAACTTCAGCCTACAATGAAGTAACGCCAACATGCCCTGTTTAAATATAATGTTATATTTTAATTTCCCTGCATATATTAAATTAACAACGAATAATTGGACAACGGCGTCCTTGAGATCAAGCAGCTATTTCTTACATAGCTATTCAAAATCCAAGACGTTTTTTGTTTGGGAGGTAAAAATTTTATGTGTGGAATTGTAGGCTGGACAGATTTTTCCCGCAATCTAAAAAAGGAAACTCCTGTTTTGGAGAACATGACCAACAGGCTTATCCCCCGCGGTCCGGATGCGGCAGGTTATTGGTTTTCCGAACATACTGCTTTCGGCCATCGCCGACTGGTTGTAGTAGATCCTCAAGGTGGACAGCAACCAATGGTTCGCCAAGCAAGGAACAATAATACTTATGTACTGGTTTATAACGGAGAATTGTACAATACCAGTGATATCCGCCAGGAGTTGATTTCCCTTGGTCATACCTTCGAGGGATGGTCTGATACGGAAGTATTGCTCCAGTCATATATAGAATGGGGCGAAAGCTGTCTCCGGAAGTTCAATGGAATTTTTGCCTTTGCTATCTGGGACGAGCAAGAAAATCAATTATTTTTAGCCAGAGACCGCATCGGCGTCAAACCCTTATTCTATAGTCAGCGGGGAAGCTCTTTTCTCTTTGCTTCCGAGATTAAAGCCCTTCTGGCTCATCCCCTGGTTTCATCTACCCTTAACCGGGAAGGTTTAGCTGAAATTTTTGTCATGGGTCCCGCTCGTACTCCGGGTCATGGCGTATTTGCCCAAATTTCCGAGTTAAAGCCCGGTTACAGCATGACTGTAGATCACAACGGTATTCATATCCGGCAGTATTGGTCTTTAGTCAGCCGGCCGCACCCGGAATCTTTGGCAGAGACCGTGTGCTCGGTCAGAGACTTAGTTCTTGATGCCATTAAACGTCAGCTTGTCTCCGATGTTCCCCTCTGCACTCTCTTATCGGGGGGCTTGGATTCGAGCGCCATTACCGCCATTGCAGCAAATATCTATCAAAAGGAAGGGCTGGAGCCCTTACGAACTTTTTCCATAGATTACGTGGATAATGAAAAATATTTTCGGACCAATGAATTTCAACCCAATCCCGATGCTCCTTGGGTAAAAATTGTTTCAGACACCTTTCATACCAAGCACAATTATATGTTCATCGATACTCCCCAGTTGGTAGATTCCTTGTTTCCTGCAGTCTTGGCCCGGGATTTACCGGGCATGACCGATGTGGATTCTTCCCTTTTTCTTTTTAGCTGCGCAATAAAAAAACAGGCGACTGTCGCCTTGTCCGGAGAAGGCGCTGATGAGGTTTTTGGAGGATATCCCTGGTTTTACAGCCAGGAACCATCCGAGCTTCAGACTTTCCCCTGGACACGCCGGGCCAAGGAACGCTTCCGGCTTTATTCCCCCGAATTATTGGAGTTAATCAAACCGGAGAAGTACTTAACTGAGCGTTTCCAGGAAGCCTTGGCTGAAGTCCCCCGTTTGGCTGGGGATACACCTGACGATGCCAAAATGCGGGAGATGTTTTATTTGAATTTAACCCGCTGGATGCCTACTTTGTTGGATCGGAAAGACCGAATGAGTATGGCCACCGGCTTGGAATTACGTGTTCCCTATACCGATCATAGATTGGTCGAATATCTCTGGAATATCCCCTGGCAGCAAAAATACTGTCTGAACAGGGAAAAAGGCCTCTTAAGAAAGGCTTTGGCCGGTGTTCTGCCCGAAGATGTCCTCTGGCGAAAGAAGAGTCCTTATCCCAAAACTCATAATCCGGCTTACCTCGAAGCAGTCCGGCGCTTATTTTTACGAATTCTGGATGACAAGGATTCTCCCTTACTTCCCTTTATGCAGAAGACTGCCCTCCGGGACTTTGCCCAAGCGGTAACACCCGATACCAATATCCCCTGGTTCGGACAATTGATGAATGCGCCCCAGCTTTTGGCCTATTTTATCCAGGTAGATTATTGGTTAAGGGAATACAAAGTCAGCATTAAACTCTAAATTATTACCTGCATAACAGTCTTTGACTGACAATATCCGAGAATAATTCCATCCCATTTGTTTGGGCAATGTGGAGCACACCTGAATATTGGGCACTTTTTGGCAAAATTGAGGTTAAAATATTCTCCCTGTTGAGAACGTAATCCGGATGGAAGACCACATCTTTTTTCCCCTCAAAAATAGCCAGGTAAAAAATACCCGTTTCCACCAGATCCTGAAAAAAGTGGCTGCCGTAAGATAGCTCAGGCATAAACCCTTCCTGGGAGGATACCTCACAAATCACCGCCATGTTGCAAAGCTCGGTAAAATGTACAGGTACTCCCAAGGAGGGTGTCGTCGTTCCCCATCTGCCCGGCCCCATCAGCAGGGCATTTTTTCCTTTAAGCGCTTTGTCGATCAGCCCAATCTGTCTGGCCACGGAATACTTCGACTGGTTATCCAGTTGGTGATAAGGCCGTGGATCAACAAAAACAACATAATCAATGGGCAGACGAACATTTCCTCCCATAAAGTTGCCTTGAGAAGAGAAAAAACAATCCTGATCACTTTCCAGCTGGGGGATTTCTACCGATTTTCCCAAACCCCTGGTCTGCAAAGGCCGGCACTGTAAAAGATTGACCTTATACCTTCTGTTTTTCGTGAAATTGACGGTAAATTCGATATCCACAGGATACTCGTACACCTTCGACAAGAGAGCCAGCATTTCTCTCATAAACCTGGGGAAATCAGTATCCTTCAACATGGTTTCAAAATCAATAACATAAGGTGTTTTTATCTTAGAATGTCCCATCTGACGCAGATAGTTGATTGTCCCGTAATCAATACTGAACAACAGATTTTTATCTACTTTCAAATCATAAGCAAGGATTTCTTCTAATTTTTCGCTTGTTAAGATATTGTTTTTTAAAGAGAGAAGATCTACAAAATGCTGGGAGAATTTGTTCCGGTCTCCATAATCAACTAAGGGTAAACGTGAGGGATCGTCCAGGGTCACAATTTTAGCATAATCCCCCACTGTTCTGTCTACCGCTCTCGTCCCAAGACCAAGGACAAGCCGAAGCACCCCGGCCTCCATATCTATGTTTTTATCCCATAGATAAATATTTGTAGAATTCCCCACCCCTGCCACATGGGGAAAGAAGCTTCCCTGATAGTTATCTCCGGAGACGCGCTGAACCAGAATAGCCATCTGCTCATCTTTATTAAAAAGTCCTCGGTTCATGCGATAAGCAAGGGCGTCCTCGTTCATTGTGCTGGCATAAACATTACGCACAGCCTGTTCGAAAGCTTTATACCGTTCTTCAGGAGTTCCCTGGTTAACACAAAAAAAACTTTCATATTTGCCTGCAAAGGCATTGCCAAAATTATCCTCCAGCAAAGAGCTGGAACGCACTATTATCGGGGATTGCCCGAAATACTCCAGCATCTGCACAAATTTCTCCTGAATGTTCTCGGAAAATTCTCCCTTCAGAATCTTTTCTTTTAACTCCGGAGCATATTGAAAATACCCTTCTTCCGTTTTCTGTTTGGTGCGCAATTCCCACCAACCGTTTTGGACAATATAGGTATAGAAAACATCTGAGCCAATATAGTAGGAATCATGAGGCTCCAGAATAGGTTTAAAGCGGTCTCCGCCTTCCTCCTCCAGAATTTTTCTGGCCACAAGCATCCCCACGCTTTTTCCCCCGATAAAACCTGTTCCAACCTCTCGGGCTGCTATTTTCAGAATATCCTTTAAGGTAAAATAACGGTCACATAACCCAAACATTCTGGACTCACTGCCGATCAGCATGGACATGAGCGGCCTTTTTATTTTGTTCTGTTCTTGCGGCGCCCAAGCGAGCGCTTCCTTCGCCTGATGAAAGACAACATCCCAATGATCCAGTTTTTCCTCACTGCGGCTGATGCTGGAAAACAACTCGGCAGCTTCGGAACTCGCTGTAATACAGACCGCATCCTGCCCTTGAATAAGATGAGGGAGAAACATGGTGGGAGAATAACGCTGCCAGACCTTAAGGGAATGAATATAATATTTATCGTTAACCTGGTATAAATCCAACAGAAGCTGGGTTGTTTCCCGAATACCCGCGATCGTGCTGTTGGTGTGAACATTACGGATAATAGCAAAATAAGCTATGGTGTCCAAGGCGAACAGGAAAGGACAGGTGACTTTAAAAAAGTTGCCAATCATTAAGTCGGAATACCAATATTTTAGTAAATCCGTGAGGCAGTCAAAAACATAAAAAGCCATTCGGCCCTCCAGTTCAATCAGATCGTGAACAGCTATGGCCAAACTTTCAAAACCTTTTTGAGCTTCAAGCTGATAGATTTTGACATGTGGACTATCCTGGAGCAGTGCTTCATGGATGCCAAAACGGACATAGATCAGCTTTCTCCCATCCAACTGAGCCTGGGTAACATAAGGTTCAACCATGATTTTGTAATCAGCTACGGAATCAACTTGCCAAACCACATTATCTCCCAGGCGGAGGTGGTCGACCATCTGATCGAACCCTTTTAACCCTGAACTTATCTTATCGTGTATTCCCATTCCGAGCGCCTCCGTTTCCCAAGTCTAAAATGGGCTGGGTTATACTCCCCTGTTGATATTTAAAAGTCTTACCTACTTAACTATATTTCCACGACCCCTTCAAAGACCTTTTCGGGTTTTCCGGTCATATACACCGTTTGATCCGTATATTTCACCACCAGGTCGCCTCCCTTGAGTTTGACCGTAATAAACTCTTCCTTGTTACAATAGCCGTTAAGCACTGCGGCTGCCGCAGCAGCGCAGGCGCTGGTGCCGGCTGCCATAGTTTCCCCGCTTCCCCGTTCCCACACCCGCATTTTAAGGGTATTTTTGTCAATAACCGTTACAAATTCCACATTCACTCGTTCCGGGAATAAAGGTGAATATTCGAAGGCTGGCCCTTCTATCTCCATCTTAATGCTTTCCAGACTGTCTTCAAAGACGACACAATGCGGATTTCCCATGGACATACAGGTTATGTGGTAGTCCCGGCCATCAATCGTCACAGGCTGATCCACAATCTCCTGACCTGGCATTTTAACCGGAATGTTCTCAGGCTTAAGCTCCGCCGGTCCCATATCCACACACACTGAATTGACCAATTCATCCCGGATATAAAGTTTGAGTTTTTTAATCCCGCTGAGGGTTTCGATGGCAATCTGATCTTTAGCCGTGAGCCGGTTGTCATAGAGGTATTTTCCGATGCAAGTAAGCGCATTGCCGCTCATTTTGCCTTCGCTGCCATCTAAATTAAACATCCGCATTTTAGCCTCAGCCTTATCGGACGGACAGATCAGCACTATTCCATCCCCGCCAATGCCATAATACCTGTCGGATAAATACACACTCAAGGATTCCGGGCTGACCACATTCTGGTGGAAACAATCAAAATAGATGTAGTCGTTGCCGCAGGACTGCATTTTGGTGAAGTTGAGCTTAAGACGTTCGCTTCTCATATTATTGATATCCACCAACTCGGTGCTGTTCTGAGAATAGCGGCTCTTCAAACTGTTGGCCAGGGCATTGGCGGTATCCAGGGAGGTCAGGCAGGGAATCGCCGTCTCCACCGCCTTACGGCGGATTTTCACGCTATCCCGGCTGGGCAGCCTACCCTTGGTAGACGTGGAAATAATATAATTGATTTTCCCGCTTTCCAAAAGGGTTTGGATATTATCGTGATCTGCTTCATGAATCTTCTTAACGGAAATTACCTGCAGACCTGCTTTTTCCAAAATCCTTGCCGTTCCGCGGGTAGCATAAAGAGTAAAACCCAACTTGGCATATTTCTTGGCGAGATCGATAATCTCCGATTTATCGCTGTCTCGTACCGTAATCAGCGCTCCGCCCTGCTTGACCATCTGATAGCCGGCCGCCACCAGTCCCTTATAAAGTGCTTCGGCCAAGGATTTGCCAATGCCCAGCACTTCACCCGTAGACTTCATCTCCGGACCCAGCTGCACATCCACATCAATGAGTTTTTCAAAAGAAAAAACCGGTACCTTCACAGCAATATAAGGCGGTGTTTTATAAAGCCCTGTCCCATAACCCATAGCTCTTAACTTTTCTCCCAACATGGCCCTGGTCGCCAGATCAACCATCGGCACCCCGGTTACTTTGCTGATATAGGGAATAGTGCGGGAAGAACGGGGATTGACTTCAATCACATAAATTTCTCCGGTGTGAATGACATACTGAATATTGATCAGCCCTTGGGTGTTCAAGGCCAGGGCCAGTTTTTTGGAATAAGCAATTACCCGTTCGGTCAGCTCCCCGCTTAAATTCCAGGCAGGATAAACCGCAATAGAATCCCCGGAATGGATGCCGGCCCGTTCGATATGCTCCATAATGCCGGGGATGAGCACGTCCTCGCCGTCACAGATAGCATCGACTTCTATTTCAATACCCGTAAGGTATTTGTCGATCAGCACCGGATTCTCAATGTTGTTAGTAAGAATGATAGCCATATATTCGCGGATATCATCATCACTGAAGGCAATAATCATATTTTGACCGCCAAGCACATAGGACGGCCGCATCAAAACCGGATAGCCCAGCTTATTGGCTGCTTGCAGCGCTTCATCCTTGTTCATCACGGTATGTCCTTGCGGACGTTTAATAGCCAAGCTTTCCAGTAAGGCATCAAAACGTTCTCTATCCTCGGCAGCATCGATGCTGTCGGCCGGCGTACCCAGGATCCGAACTCCCTCTGCCTCCAGGAACTTGGTCAGCTTGATGGCCGTCTGTCCGCCAAAAGCGACTACTACCCCGTAAGGCTGCTCAGTATGAATCACATTCAGAACATCCTCACCGGTCAGAGGTTCAAAATACAAGCGGTCAGCCGTATCAAAGTCGGTTGACACAGTTTCCGGGTTGTTGTTGACGATAACTACCTCATAGCCTGCTTTTTTCAGGGCCCACACACAGTGCACGGAAGCATAATCAAACTCTATACCCTGGCCTATGCGGATAGGTCCGGAACCAAAGACTATAATCGTTTTCTTTCCGGTATTTCGGCCTTTGATATACTGCTCGGCCTCATTGACCTGATCATAGGTCGAGTAAAAATACGGAGTCTCAGCCTCAAATTCAGCAGCACAAGTATCCACCATTTTATATGAAGCCCGAAGCGGCTGCTCAATCTTGCAGCCGGAAAGCCTCTCAACCACTTTATCCGGATACCCCAGCGTTTTCGCCCTCTGATACAGTTCCTGCGTCAAAGGCCCGCCGGCAAATTCTTTTTCCAGTACGGTAAGCTGAGCAAGCTTATTTAGAAACCAGAGATCAATCTGTGTTACTTCATGAATTGACTCACAGGAAATACCCCGTTTCAGTGCTTCAAAGATTACGAAAAGACGTTCATCGTCACACACTGCGAGCAGCTGTTCAATCTGCGTATCGCTTAAAATCTTCAGTTTGGGCAGGTTAAGACTGTCCAAGGATATTTCTGCTCCCCGTACCGCTTTCATGATGGCCTGCTCAAAGCTCGTGCCAATCGCCATGACTTCACCCGTCGCTTTCATCTGCGTGCCCAGCGTACGCTTGGCATAAACAAATTTATCAAACGGCCACTTGGGGAGTTTTACCACCACGTAATCAAGGGCCGGTTCAAAACAAGCACAGGTCTTGCCTGTCACTGCGTTTTTGATCTCATCAAGCGTATAACCAATGGCAATTTTGGCAGCTACCTTCGCTATGGGATACCCCGTCGCCTTTGAGGCAAGCGCAGAGGAGCGGGACACCCTCGGGTTCACCTCAATAACTGCATACTCGAAACTGTGGGGATGAAGTGCAAACTGACAATTGCAGCCGCCCTCGACGCCCAGCGCTGTGATGATATTCAGCGACGCCGAACGCAGCATTTGATACTCCTTATCAGAGAGGGTCACCGCAGGAGCAATGACAATGCTGTCCCCCGTATGCACACCAACCGGATCGAAATTCTCCATGCTGCAAACCGTGATGACATTGCCCACATGGTCACGCATTACTTCAAATTCGATCTCCTTCCAACCAGAGATGCATTTTTCAATCAGGACTTGCGTGATAGGAGAAAGCCGCAAGCCGTTGGCGGCAATCTGGCGCAGTTCCTCTTCGTTATAGACAATACCCCCGCCGCTGCCACCCAGCGTAAAGGCCGGGCGAACAATAACGGGATATGATATCTCCTGGGCAAAGGTGAGTGCCGCAGGGACATCGTTAACGACCAAGGAGGGGATGACCGGCTCGTCAATACTTAACATGGTATCCTTAAACATTTGCCTGTCTTCAGCCTTATCAATGGTCTCCGGATTAGCGCCCAACAACCGCACACCATGTTTCTCCAAAAAACCCTCTTTGGCCAGCTGCATCGAAAGTGTCAGGCCGGTTTGCCCCCCCAGAGTTGATAAAACGCTATCCGGGCATTCCTTAACAATGATCCTTTTGATGGTCTCAACCGTCAAAGGCTCGATATAGATTTGATCCGCCATGGCGTTGTCGGTCATAATTGTAGCGGGGTTCGAGTTCACTAAAACTACCTCTAAACCCTCTTCCTTGAGTGCGCGGCACGCTTGCGTTCCTGCATAATCGAATTCCGCGGCTTGCCCAATAACGATTGGTCCCGACCCAATGACGAGAACCTTCTTAATCTCCCGGTTTAGCGGCATTTATTTCACTCCCCCCATAAGGTCCATAAATCGATCAAATAAAAAGTTGGTATCTTTTGGTCCTGCCGAGGCCTCGGGATGAAACTGGGCCGAGAAAGCAGGCATATTTTGATATTCAATACCTTCGCACGTTCCATCATTGGCATTCAGGTGACTTAAGCAGGCATGGACCGGCAGGCTGTCAGCCACAACCGCATAGCCATGATTTTGGCTGGTAATGTAGACTCTGCCCGTTTTCAGATCTTTGACCGGCTGGTTGGCGCCCCGATGCCCGTATTTAAGTTTGGCGGTTTCTGCTCCCTGCGCCAAAGCCAGCAACTGATGGCCCAGGCAAATTCCAAAGATTGGTACCCCTGATTTCGATAGCTTGGCCAGTTCCCCAATAATCTCTTTATTGTCAGCCGGATCGCCGGGCCCGTTGGAGAGCATAACCCCATCCGGTCTTAAATTGAGAATTTCTGCCGTAGTGGTATCCGCCGGCACAGCAATGACCTCACAACCGCGCTTGAGCAGCTCCCGGCGAATATTTTCCTTAGCCCCAAAATCCCATAAGACTACCTTGTATCCTCCCGGTACTCCTTTGGAGACCGAAATCTCCCTGGTACCAACTGTTTGCACCGCATCAATAATTCTATAATTCCTAATTTCCGCCAATACTTGATCCAGATCAGCCAATGTGGTGGTAATCTTGGCATTCATCACCCCCACTTCCCGGATGATCTTGGTTAGTTCCCGCGTATCAATTCCATAAACTCCCACAATATTATGCCCCTTTAAAAAAGTATCAAGCTCACCCTCACTGCGGAAGTTGGATGGAACTTGACACCATTCTCGGACAATATAAGCTTTTAAATAGAGAGAAGAACTTTCAAAGTCGGAGGGAATGATCCCGTAGTTTCCTATTAAGGGAAAGGTCTGAACCACGATCTGCCCATAATAGCTCGGATCAGTCAAGGTTTCCAGATATCCGGTCATCCCGGTAGTAAAGACAATCTCTCCGACTACCTCCCCTGCTGCCCCAAAAGTTTTTCCTTTGAAAACTTGCCCATTTTCCAGGACAATATAAATGCTTTGCTGCATTCCGGTCCCTCCGTTATTCTTGCTGCCCTCCGGCAGCTTATTATCTCATCAAGTATAACAAATGAATCAAGTATAACAAAGGATCCAACTGCATCCTTCTTTATAATTAACACTCATAGGTATTCAGAATACCTTCCGCCACTTCCCTTTTGCTAACCCGTCTGTCCATCGCTTGTTTTTCAATATACCTGTGCGCCTGCGGCTCAGAAAGGTTTAAATATTGGATAAGTGTGCATTTTGCTCTATCCACCAAGCGAATATCTTCAATTTTCTGCTGCAATTTGGCATTCTCATGCTGAAGACCCAGAAGCCTCCTCCTGGAAGCGGCCATTAGCTTCAACGACTGAAAAAACATTGCTCGGCTGAGAGGCTTAGGCAGCACAAACACTCCATAATTCTCTACCTTGGCGGAGACATCGTCAGCCATTTCCGATCTAACAATCAGAATCACTCCCGCCATGGTAATTTCCGTCACCATCAAGGATAACTCTTCGCCGGATTCATCGCGTAGCGGAGCATTAATGACCACTAATTCAAAATCATTCTGATTTAACAGCCTGCGGGCTTCGCCGCCACTTTGGACGGTAGTGATTTTGGAAAAATCATGTGCTATCAAAAACTCTGATAAGAAATCTTTCCCTTTCTCATTGCTTGAAACAACCAGCACACTATCCATAACCCCACCACCTTTCCTCCACTCCTGCTTACAAGTACCAGACGTTTAATTTTTTTCGAATTGCTCTTTGATCTCCGCTTGGGTATAGCTGTTCCATTCTACCCGCTTACTGCCTAAAAATTTGTCAATTGTCTTGAGAGGCAAAACACGTTGGACAAAAGTACTCTTCTGAGCAAGCTCAATCGCCACGCCAAGGTTTTCAGGAATTAGGGTGAGGCTATTGATTTTATCTGCATCAGCTTCATAAAGGTTAGCATCAAAGGGCGGGGGCAGCGGTATCTGCTTATTAATTCCCTCCAGGCCTGCCTGAATCACAAGGGCAAATGCCAGATAAGGATTGCAGGAGGGGTCAGGTGAACGCAGCTCCATGCGGCAGTATTCTGCTTCGGCAGCAGGAATGCGAATCAACTGGGAACGGTTTTGGTGGGACCAGGTGATATATTTTGGCGCTTCAAATCTCCCAAAGCGGGCATATGAATTGGCCAGGGGATTCAAAAACGCCGTCATCTCTGGAATCTTAGCCATTACCCCGGCGATAAATCTCTCAGGGATCTCTCCATGTTGTTTACTGCGGTTATTAAAAACATTTTGTCCATTCTTATAAAGCGAAATATTGATATGCAGGCCGCTGCCGCTTTTTTCCGGAAGGGGTTTGGGCATAAACGAGGCATGAAGGCCATTGCGGGCGGCGACTGTTTTGACCACGGATTTAAAAGTCACCAAATTATCGGCGGCCGTCAAGGCATCACTATACTGAAAATCAACTTCATTTTGGCCAGGCCCTTGCTCATGGTGAGAGCTTTCCGGTCTAATCCCCATCTCTTCCAGGATCAGACAAATTTCCCGCCGTACATTTTCTCCTTTGTCTATAGGAGCAATGTCACAATACCCTCCCGAATCATGCGGTATTGTAGTGGGCCTACCCTTCTCATCCGTTTGGAAAAGATAGAATTCGCATTCCGCCCCTATCTTGCAGTTATAACCAAAGCCCTCTGCTTCCCTGATAGCCTTTCCGAGAATGTTTCTGCCATCTCCCTCAAAGGGAGTACCATCCGGATGCTTGATGTCACAGAAGAAGCGCACCACGCGTCCTTGACTGGGTCTCCAGGGAAGAACAGAGAGCGTCACGGGATCAGGCACCAGAAACAAATCTGATTCTTCAACGTTCATAAAGCCACTGATCGTCGAAGCATCAAAAGAAATACCATACTCGAAAGCTCTTGGTAGTTCCTCGGGCATAATCGAGATATTTTTCTGGATCCCAAAAATGTCACAAAAAGCTAGCCGGATAAACTTCACATCGTTTTCCTTAATAAATTCCAGCACCTCGGTCATGGTATAATTCATAGACCCGCACCTCTTCCATTCCAGATTAAAAAAGTTTGCTTCAGTTGGTGATATTTGAATTTTATAATGCCCAAATATCCTATTTACGGGTATAAAGTTGTCTATAAGGATTTTTCGTGTTAGGCATTAACACATAAAATGTTTGACCCAATACATGTTTTATATCTTCCCCAAAAATCTTGCAGAACTCTTCCAGATAGGGTTTGATTTCTGCCAAATCTTTCTCTGTTGCCTCTTCGGCCACAACCTGCCGGGGTAAATCCTTGGGCAGTTCCTCACAGCGCAAAAAAATCTTGCCGCCATGCATGCCCGTGCCGCAGAAATACCCCACCGGGGTCTTCTGATCGCTGTGCAACCCTAAGACGACAATGATTCCGCCGGCCTGATATTCGCCCAAAAAGCTGCCCGAGGTTTCCCCGACGATTAAAACCGGAATTTTTTCCTTGTAGGCTTTCATATGGATGCCCGCGCGGTATCCGGTGTTACCTTTAACGTAAATCTTTCCGCCACGCATGGCATAACCTGTAGCATCACCCGAAGAACCATGAATAACGATGGTCCCATCGTTCATGGTATCACCGGTAGCATCCTGGGCATTGCCATTGACGGTAATACAACAGCCATCCAAATAGGCGCCCAGGGCATTGCCGGGAGTGCCATTGATCACTATCTCCTTGCTTCCCAGCCCACTGCCGATATAGCGTTGACCAATGCAATTATTGATCGTTATCTGACTGTCCGTCGCTAAACGGATTTGATTATTCAAGTCCTTAAAGTGCATAGTTTTTGCATCAATCTTCACTTCACCTGCCTCCCAACATTTTTTCTCTTTCTACTCTGGAAAAAGCCATTAACTGAGGCTTATCTTTAATTAGTTCAAAATCAATAGAAGTTAAAAGTTTTTTCTCCTTGATCAAGGCCGTATAAATGCCGGCCCTGGCCACATCGCCTATAAGGATATAACCTTTTAGCAAACCATCCCTGGTGACCAGCTTTTTGTAGGAAGAGCTTTCTCCATAGCTGACATATTCACTACCCACATAGCTGCCCGCCGTAATGATATGCAGTCCAAAAAAACTGGTGGCATTCATCGGGATGGCCTTGGTGTATAGTTTTTCTCCGCCGGCCATATTGATTCCTGCACACTCTCCCTGCATATAGGCATTCGGCAAAAGCGCCAACACACGAGCCTCTTCGGCAGTAATATCATAGCTTTCCGTACAGTCCCCTGCAGCATATATATCTGGGAGAAGAGTGCTTCGGCAATATTCATCGGTCACAATTCCTCTTTGAACCTTCCCGCCTGCAGCCGCGACCAGCTTGGTATTAGGCCTTACCCCTACGGCCACAATCAAGACATCAAACTCGTTTTTTTTGCCGCTGGTTAGCAAGGCAGAATTCGAGTCGAAGGCCCGGACGCTATCCGAGAGGATAAATTCAAGCTGCTGTTTCTCAAGATGTGCCTGAACAATTGCCGAGGATTCCTCATCGAGAATGCTCGGCAAAATTCTATCCGCAAGGTCTACCACCGTGATGTGTCCGGCTTTTTTTGCTATCCCTTCGGCACACTTGAGTCCGATCAGACCGGCCCCCATAATCAAGACTCTGGTTTTGGGGGTTATTGCTTTTTGGATTGCTTTAGCATCATCTAAAGACATGAAAGTAAACCGGTTTTCCACGCTTTCCAGCCCTTGAATCGGTGGCACGAAAGGTTCGGAGCCGGTTGCTACCAGAAGTTTATCGTAAGACAAAGCGCTGCCATCCTCAAGGAGCACTTTTTTCTCATCTGAAAGAATCTTCTCTACCGTCTTTTCGGTTAAGAGTTTGCAGTTCATCTCCTGGTAAAAATTATTCGGGCGGTACTTCATCCGTTCTTCATCTGTTTTCCCGGACAAGAGATAAGAGATCAGCGGCCGGGAATAGGTATGGTATTTTTCTTTAGAAATAACGGTAATCGGACCGGTCTTGTCGATCTGTCTGATCCCCTCGATACATCCTATGGCCGCCGTAGAATTGCCTATGATTACATAATTCATCCTGCTTACCTCTCTTCAAATAGGATTGCTTCGTTGGGACAGCCCTGTACGCAAACCGGCTGGCCGCCATTGTTTTGAATACAAAGCTCGCATTTTTGAATAACCCCGTCATCTGAGGGCATCACCGCACCATATGGGCAGGACATAATACAGGTGTAACAACCTACGCATCTCGTTTTATCGGCTGTAATCACACCGTCTTGAATAGATAAAGCCCCTGTAATGCAACTTTTTACACAAAGTGGTTCCAGGCAATGGCGGCAAGAGACGGCAAAGCTGATACCATTCATTTCTTCAATTCTTATTCTAGGATTAATCTGAATATCCTTCAAGGCTTTGACCATATCATCCTGGCCGGAGTTGGCAAAAGCGCAATAATATTCGCAAAGATGACATCCCAAGCACCACTTTTCATTAACGTATATTCTTTTCATCGTTACCCAACCTCCCTATCGGCGCCTGGTCATTATTCACCGGCATGTTTGATACCCAGTATGGAAAGCTCTTTTTCATTCAAACCTACCCCACGGAGCATCAGTCTGTTCCCCTTGAGGGCTTCAATGGAGTTAATCCCCATGCCACCCATCATTTCCTTAATCTCATGCTGCCAGGCCATAATCAGGTTCACTAAACGTTGGTATCCGACGTCTGGATTCAGACGCTTGACAAGTTCCGGACGTTGGGTGGCGATACCCCAATTGCATTTACCTGTTCCGCATGATCTGCAGAGATGACATCCCAGGGCAAGTAAGGCCCCGGTAGCAATATAAACTGCGTCGGCGCCCAAAGCAATAGCCTTGATAATATCCGCACTGCTTCTGATACTTCCGCCAACGACCAGGGCCACATCGCCGCGAATACCTTCTTCCCTCAGCCGTTCATCAACGCTGGCCAAAGCAAGCTCTATAGGAATGCCGACATTATCCCGAATCCGGGTAGGCGCCGAACCGGTGCCGCCCCGGAAACCATCTATCGCAATAATATCTGCTCCGCTGCGGGCAATTCCACTGGCAATTGCGGCTACATTATGTACCGCTGCTATTTTGACGATAACCGGTTTTTGATAATTTGTTGCTTCCTTTAAAGAATAGACAAGCTGCCGCAGGTCTTCAATCGAATAGATATCATGGTGCGGCGCAGGTGAAATGGCATCGGAGCCCTCAGGAATCATACGCGTCCTGGCAATGTCTCCGACAATCTTTTCCCCCGGCAGGTGGCCGCCGATACCGGGTTTTGCCCCCTGGCCTATCTTGATTTCAATGGCAGCGCCTGCTTGCAGATAGTCCTTGTGCACACCAAAGCGGCCCGAGGCCACCTGGACAATCGTGGACTTTCCATATTTATAGAAATCCTCGTGTAATCCGCCCTCTCCCGTATTATAGAGAATTCCCAATTCCTCGGCGGCTCGGGCCAGGCTTTCGTGAGCATTATAGCTGATCGAGCCGTAGGACATCGCCGAAAACATAATGGGTACGGAAAGCTCAATATTTGGCTCCAGGTTATTTATCAATTTGCCTTCGGCATCGCGTTCGACTTTATGCGGCTTCTTGCCGAGAAAGACTTTGGTTTCCATGGGCTCTCGTAAAGGGTCAATCGAAGGATTGGTAACCTGAGAAGCATTGATCAGCATCTTGTCAAAATACACGGGAAATTCCATGGGATTGCCCATGGAAGAAAGCAGCACGCCGCCGCTGCCCGCCTGGCGGTAAACATCAGTAATGGCCTCACCGCTCCAGTTAGAATTGGTTTTAAAGGTATGATCGGTCTTCACAATCTTCAGAGCCCTTGTTGGACACAAGGAAACACAACGGTGGCAATTAACACACTCGGCATCATCGCTAACCATTTTATTCACATCTTTATCCAGGTGGTGCACCTCATTGGCACATTGCCTCTCGCAGGCCCGACAGTTGATGCACCTGTCATAATTTCTAATTACTTCATATTCGGGATATAAAAAATCTATAGCCATTGTTGTTCACCTCAGTTTAATGTGATAATGACCGGCTCGCCGCCCTTAGGCGACCAAATCTTGTCAGGATTTGGCTCAATGATCCTAATGGCACATTCTTCACTTGCGGCATACACCATATCATCCTTTTCGGCAATAATCATGGAACGAAGCTTGAGTCGGTCATTCAAGGCCATCATACCGCCTTCAAAACCAAGCAGGATGGAAAAAGGCCCGGTAATCAGCAGACTGGAAAAAGCATTACGGAGATAAATGAGATTTTCTCTTTCTTCCGGCGGTTTGGTATTAATCGTCGTCCAAAACGGAGCAGCAATAACGTTAGCCACTTCTTCCAGGGTAAGCGCCTGTCGGCGATGTAAATAGTCGATAATGTAAGTGATGACTTCCGTATCGGTCAGTAATGAACATTTATAACCGAACATCTCAATATATCTGCGGTTGGCATCGTAGGAAGAAATCTCGCCGTTGTGAACAATAGAGTAGTCCAGCATGGCAAAAGGATGGGCGCCTCCCCACCATCCTGGTGTATTGGTGGGATAACGTCCATGCGCAGTCCAACAATAGCCCTTATACTCGTCCAAGCGGTAGAACCTGCCAACATCCTCGGGAAAACCGACTGCCTTAAAGACCCCCATATTTTTACCGCTGGAGAACACATAGGCGCCGTCTATTTTGGTATTAATGTGAATTACCCGGTTGACAGTATATTCTTTTTCCTCCAACTGACTATCCATGAGTTTCCGAGGCAGCGAGCTGACAAAATAGCGCCAGATTAACGGTTCATCGGTAACGCCGCTGGTCTGTTGGATGGGGATCTTGGACAAGTTAACCACGTCAAAATTATTATCCAGATACCGCTCACACTTTTCCTTGGCTTCCGTGTTATCATAAAAAATATGGAAAGCGTAGAGATCTTTATATTCCGGATATATTCCATAGCCTGCAAAACCTCCGCCTAATCCATTGGAACGGTCATGCATGGTGGTAATAGACTTTATGATAGCTTCTCCGCTCATTCTTTTTCCTTCTCTGGAAAAGATCCCTGATATCGCACAGCCCGAAGGTATTCTTATATGTCCTTCTTTTCGCATAGTTTCTCCTCCTTTAGATAGAAAAAACGTTCATCAAAGAAAAAGCCCGCAGGCTCAGTTTTTGATGAACGCCATTGTTCAAAATAATATCCAGTTCTCCATTTCTTTCATATTATATTGAATGTTGATGGGAATGTCAATCTATTTGCAGGATGTATCCCTGTATACCCTTGCAAATTATGTTAATCTATATTATAATTTATATTTTTTGTATACTTTATCCAATCGTAAGACTCCCACTTCTACAAGTGGGAGAGGTACACCTTATTCTGCTTCGGTGGGGGTAGACTCCCCCACCGAAGACTCGATGTTCAACTTTAGTTGAACGAGTTCACTTTTGTATACAAAATTCTTATTGTAATAAGTTCAAAAAAATAAGAACCTTGCATATAAAGTATTGACATCGTCTGACTGGCAGACATATAATAATTTCAAGAAACAAACAGCAAGGGCGCTGTAGGTTGCAACCTGCGGCGCTTTTGCTGTTTTTATTTTAAGAAAGAGAGGAAAACATATGAGTAAGATACCTGATATCTTTGGAAGCATGGTCTTTAACGATCAAGTCATGAAAGAACGTCTCCCTAAGAATACTTACAAAGCAATGAAAAAGACTATTGAAGATAGCCACTCGCTTGATCGGGGCATTGCGGATATCGTAGCCAATGCTATGAAGGATTGGGCTATTGAAAAGGGAGCAACCCATTTTACCCATTGGTTCCAGCCGATGACCGGCATCACGGCGGAGAAGCATGATAGTTTTATTTCTCCGACTCCTGATGGAAACATTATTATGGAATTTTCGGGTAAGGAGCTCATTAAAGGTGAACCTGATGCCTCAAGTTTTCCTTCAGGAGGCTTAAGGGCTACCTTTGAGGCCAGGGGATATACTGCCTGGGATCCTACTTCATATGCTTTTATAAAAGACGGTACTCTGTGCATCCCCACCGCTTTTTGTTCCTATAGCGGAGAGGCACTGGATAAAAAAACCCCTCTCCTCCGTTCTATGGAAACCATAAATCTACAGGCAATGCGTATTCTCAAGCTCTTTGGCAATACCGAGGCCTCCAGGGTGAATACAACAGTGGGACCTGAACAGGAATATTTTCTGATAAATAAAGATCTGGTTGAGCAGCGCAAAGACCTGATATATTGCGGCAGGACTCTCTTTGGGGCCAAACCACCCAAGGGTCAGGAAATGGAGGATCACTATTTCGGCGCCATTAAACCTCGGGTATTAGCCTTTATGAAAGAACTGGACGAGGAATTGTGGAAACTCGGCATCCTGGCCAAAACCAAACACAATGAAGTCGCACCTTCCCAGCATGAGTTGGCCCCGATTTTTTCCACGACGAATATTGCGACCGACCATAACCAACTGACCATGGAAATAATGAAAAAAACCGCTGCCAATCACGGTCTGACCTGCCTCTTGCATGAAAAGCCTTTCGCCGGTATTAACGGCAGCGGCAAACACAACAATTGGTCGCTCTCCACCAATACAGGTTTGAATTTGCTTGAACCGGGAGATTCGCCGGAAGAAAATGCCCAGTTCCTGTTATTCCTGGCAGCAATCATCAAAGGGGTAGATGAATATCAGGATTTGCTCCGAGTGTCCGTAGCCAGTGCAGCCAATGATCATCGTTTAGGCGCCAATGAAGCCCCGCCGGCCATTGTCTCCATTTTCCTAGGTGAAGAGCTGACCAACATCTTGGAAGCCATTGAAAGCGGCAATGTCTATGACCCCAAAGCCAAGACAGAAATGAAAATTGGTGTCCATGTGCTGCCCAGTTTCCCCAAAGACGCGACCGACAGGAATCGTACTTCGCCCTTTGCCTTCACCGGCAACAAGTTTGAATTCCGGATGCTGGGATCCGCCATTTCGATTGCCGGAGCAAATTTTGTTCTCAATACGGTTATTGCCGAGGAACTTTCCCAATTTGCCGATGCCCTGGAAGGCGCAAATGATTTTACGAAGAGCTTAAATGCCTTGATTAAAACAACCATCACCGAACACAAACGGATTATCTTCAACGGCAACAACTATGCCGAAGAATGGCTCAGAGAAGCCGAAAAGCGCGGGTTGTTAAACCTGAAATCCACAGTTGATGCCTTGCCCTATTTCATCAGCGACAAGAACATCAAGCTCTTCACGAAGCATAAAATCTTCACTGAACCAGAAATGCATTCCCGGTATGAAATTACAATGGAGAACTATTGCAAGATCATTAACATTGAAGCGCTTACTATGCTGGAGATGGTCAAAAAAGAAATCATACCGGCCGTCTGCTCCTATATCAAGGATCTAAGTGATACGGCAATTTCCAAAAAGGCCTTATCAGCGGATATGAATTGCGAGTTGGAGATAAGCATCGTATCCAAGTTATCTTCCCTCTCCGAATCCCTGTACAAGAAGACCAAAAAGCTTGAAGAAGGACTGCTGGATGTGAGGAATCTATGCTCTCTGCAAGCACAGGGTGAGTATTACCGCGATTATATTTTCCTGGACATGCAAGAACTGCGTGCTGTAGCAGACGAAATTGAAGTGCTGGTGGGAGAACAATATTGGCCCTACCCAACTTACGGGCAACTGCTTTTCAGCGTTTAAACATTTACTCTTTAATCTTTTGTTCATAAGGTTTGCATCATTCCCTTTTACTTTCATATATATTTCTGTACATAAAGGCGTGTATGCATAAAGAAGCATACACGCCTAATTTTTTTTAAGGAGGTGATAGAGAAAATATATAAATACTCGGATTATAAATACTCGGATTTCGTTGCAAAAAATTGAAATGTAAGGGGAGGAAAAGATATGATCAATACGGGAGATACAGGTTTTATCATTATTTGTTCAGCGCTGGTTTTTTTAATGACTCCTGGTTTAGCCCTTTTTTATGGTGGTATGGTCCGGAGAAAGAATGTTTTAAGTACGACAATGCATAGTTTTATTATTATCGGCTTAGCTTCTATCCTCTGGATACTGG
>JBAQLX010000035.1:0-4568 GCA_049302315.1 Desulfosporosinus sp. | reverse complement strand
TTTGCGGAGAATGGAGCAATGATCAGGTTTGTTACTAAAGCATTGCGAGACCCAAGGAACTCAGTAGAAAGACGGTAGCTAAAGCGGCCGTGAGTTTCGCGAATAATTCATCCATACCTTTCTTTTTTCCAAAGACAGACTCACCAGCGCCTGAAATAGCTCCGGATAAACCAGCACTTCTGCCAGACTGAAATAATACAGTTGCAATGAGTCCTAAAGAGCTAAGACTCAAAAGAATAACCAAAGCAATTTTCATTAAACTCACTCCCCCTAAATACAACCCTATATCATCATTCACACAATCTACTTATTAACCAATAGGTTTATTTTAGCACACGCCTCAGTAAAACTCAAGAAGCCATCTCTACCTGGCTAACGCTTTTCGGCCACGATACACTGCGCTCTCTCCAAGTTCCTCCTCGATACGAAGCAATTCGTTGTACTTGGCCACCCGCTCGGTCCGAGCTGGAGCCCCGGTTTTGATCATACCGGCATTGACAGCAACAGCGACATGGGCCAGGGCGACGTCTTCTGTCTCCCCGGAACGATGAGAAACGACAGCGGTATAGCCTGCCCGTTTGGCCATTTCGATGGCATCCAGAGTTTCGGTTAAGGTGCCGATTTGGTTTAGCTTAATAAGGATCGAGTTGGCGCATTTCTCCTTAATCCCACGCGCCAAGCGCTCCGGGTTGGTCACAAATAAATCATCACCGATGAGCTGAACGCGGTCTCCCAAGCGCTCGGTCAGCTTACGCCAGCCTTCCCAGTCGTTTTCATCCAGCCCGTCTTCTATGGAAACAATCGGATAGCGCTCGATCAGTCCCTCATAATAATCAATCATCTCATCTGAGGTCTTTTTAAGCCCTTCCCCCACTAAGTTATAGGTACCATTTTCGTAAAGTTCTGTGGCTGCCACATCAAGCGCCAAGGCCACTTGTTCCCTAGGAATATACCCTGCCCTTTGAATCGCGTCAACAATGCAAAGCAGCGCATCCTCGTTGGATTTGAGATTCGGTGCAAAACCGCCTTCATCCCCGACAGCTGTGGCGAGTTTTTTTTCTTTTAGCACCACTTTCAGATTGTGGTACACTTCTGTCCCCATGCGCAAGGCCTCAGCAAAGCTCGACGCTCCGATTGGCATAATCATAAATTCTTGAATGTCCACATTGTTATCGGCATGACTGCCGCCATTTAAGATATTCATCATCGGCACTGGTAGTTCTTTGGCATTCACGCCGCCTAAATACTGATAGAGGGGTAACCCGAGCGACTCGGTTGCTGCTTTAGCTGCGGCCAAGGACACACCGAGGATCGCATTGGCTCCATATTTTCCCTTATTTGTGGTTCCATCAAGTTCAATCAAGAGACGATCCAGTCCTGGTTGATCGAACGGATTCAGTCCCTCAACTTCCGGGCTGATTAGTGAGTTGACATTTTCAACCGCTTTCGTTACCCCTTTACCCAGATAACGGGCAGCATCTCCGTCCCGAAGTTCCACTGCTTCAAAAGCCCCTGTTGAAGCGCCCGAAGGGACAGCCGCACGTCCTATGATCCCATCTGTAAGAACGACATCTACTTCTACAGTCGGATTCCCCCGAGAATCCAAAATCTCACGAGCATAAACATCTGTAATGAAATTCATTATCATTTCCCCTTTATTATTTAAGTAACGATTTTCCGGTCATTTCCTCGGGTTTTGGAATATTGAGCAATTCGAGAAGAGTAGGCGCAATATCGCACAGAGCGCCGCCCTCACGTAGCTTCTGTCCTTTAAACTTTTCATCAACTAGAATAAAGGGAACCGAATTTGTCGAGTGAGCGGTCAGGGGAAGACCAGTCGCCAGATCCACTTTAGCTTCGGCATTTCCATGGTCGGCAGTCACCAAGAGGGTCCCCTTCATTTTTTGAAGCTCATCATATATCTGGCCCAAACATCGGTCAACCGCCTCCACCGCTTTAACGGTTGCCTCGAACACACCGGTATGTCCAACCATATCCGGATTGGCAAAGTTAAGAATGATCACATCATATGTATTTTTCCTGAGTTGGTCCAGGATCGTTTGGGTTAATTCCGGTGCACTCATCTCGGGCTGAAGGTTATAGGTCGCAACTTTAGGGGAAGGAATCAGGATGCGTTCCTCCCCGGGATCAGATTCTTCGATCCCACCGTTAAAAAAGAAGGTCACATGTGCGTATTTTTCAGTTTCGGCAATCCGCAACTGTTTTAACCCGTGTTGCGAAAGAACTTCTCCCAACGTGTTATTCAGGTTTTGTTGCGGGAACGCGATTGGTGCGCTGATCGTGTCCTCATACTGAGTCATACACACAAAGTGAACTCGCGGGTGAATGGGGCAGGCAAACCCTGGAAACTCTTCATCCACGAAAGCATGGGTGATTTCCCGCGCCCGATCTGAACGAAAGTTGAAGAAGAGGACACTGTCCCCCTCTTGAATGGGGCCCACCGGTTTTCCGTTCTCATTAACAATTACCGTTGGCAGCATGAATTCATCCGTCACACGCACATCATAGGAACTCTCCAGCGCTGCTAAGGCGCTGGCCGCGCATTTTCCTTCACCCAAAGCCAAGGCTTGGTAACCCTTTTCCAAGCGTTCCCAGCGTCGATCTCGGTCCATCACATAATAACGGCCACTCACCGAGGCAATTTTGCCAAGCCCCAAATTCATAGTTTTTTGTTCCAGTTGAGTGATATAAAGTTTGGCGCTCTGCGGCAAAACGTCGCGGCCATCCAGAATGACGTGGATATACACCTCTTCTAATCCTTGTTCCTTGGCCATCTCCAGAAGAGCAAACAAGTGCGCTATATGGGAATGAACTCCTCCGTCAGAGAGTAAGCCCATAAAGTGGAAGGCCTTGTTAGAGAGGCGGGCATGATCCATTGCTTCGATTAAGACGGGATTCTTAAATAACGTTCCCTCCTTAATCGCTTTATAGATGCGGGTTAATTCCTGATAGACTATCCGCCCGGCGCCCATGTTCAGATGCCCAACTTCAGAATTTCCCATTTGACCGTCTGGTAATCCCACGGCTTCTCCCGATGCCTGGAGGAGTGTGTGGGGGTATGTATTTTCCAAATGCCGAAAGTTTGGCAAATTTGCTTGGGCGATGGCGTTTCCTTCGAGAGCCTCACTATGACCCCAGCCATCTAAAATCATAAGGAGAAGTGGTTTAATCCCCATCCCTATATTCCTTTCACGCGCGCAACAACGGACGCTGCGTTATGGACAAGTTTCGCGAAACTTTGGGGATCCAGGCTTGCCCCACCGACTAGTGCGCCGTCAATATCAGGCTCAGTCAAGAGCTCCGCAATGTTCTCCGCTTTGACACTTCCGCCATAGAGGATGGGCGCTTTCTCAGCCTCAGATCCCGTGAGACCGTTCAGAGTGGCCCGAATTGAGGCACACATTTCCTGGGCATCTTGACTGGACGCTGTTTTCCCGGTACCAATCGCCCATATGGGCTCATAAGCAATGACAATTCGACTCAGGTCCTCTCTCGGTAAACTGGAAAGAGCATGAATAATCTGAGAACGGACCCACTCTGCTGCTTTTCCTTCTTCGCGGACGTTCAGATTTTCCCCCACACAAAGGATGGGCGTCAAGCCCGCAGACAAGGCTTTCAGCACTTTCTTATTGATCCTTTCATCCGTTTCGCCAAACATTTCTCGCCGTTCAGAGTGGCCGAGTATTACATAAGTACAGGCGACATCGAGAAGCATCTGGGCGGAGATTTCACCGGTATAGGCGCCCTGGTCTGCCCAGGACATGTTTTGGGCCCCCAAATGCACAACACTTTCTTCCAGTTCATTTTTTAAAGGATAAAGGGCCGTAAAAGGAACACATAAGACGATATCCAGGTCTGTAACGTCCTTTACCATTTCTATAAACTTCACTGCATAGTCCTCTGCTTCGTTAACAGTTTTGAACATTTTCCAGTTGCCAGCAATAACTGGCCTTCGATTTGCCACTTTAGAATTCCTCCTCTTCTTCATAACCTCTAACTATTAACCTCTAAGTTCAAACGTTCCCGCTTTGCCACCCAGCCAAGAAACGCCTTTCTACAAAGCGTCCACATTCATTCTCCATAGCCCATTCCGGTCTCATGCATCGCATAATGCCTCAACACCTGGCAGCGCTTTCCCTTCCAGAAACTCAAGAGAAGCGCCGCCCCCTGTTGAGATATGGGTCATTCGGTCCGCAACGCCCATTTTCTCCACGGCTGCCACAGAATCCCCGCCGCCAACAATCGTGATTCCCCCACAGGAGGCCACCGCCTGGGCAACCCGCTCTGTACCTCTGGCAAAGGCATCCATTTCAAAAACACCCATCGGACCGTTCCAGAGCACAGTCCGAGCGGTCGAAATTCGGGCGGCAAACCTCTCCGCACTAGCCGAGCCGATATCTAAAGCCATTTCATCCTCCTGAATTTCAGACACACTCACCGTACGGTGAGAAGCATCGGCTTCGAAGGCAAGGGTCACCACCACATCAATCGGCAACTCTAATGCCACGCCTTGCGCTTTGGCTTTCTCGATGAGTTGCTTTGCCAAG
>JBAQLX010000034.1:0-14654 GCA_049302315.1 Desulfosporosinus sp. | reverse complement strand
GGGATATTTGCGGGCGCAAGCAATTTTGGTTTCTGTCACGGCATTTTCAACCATCGGCGGTTTGCTGCTGATGGGAAATCGTTATGCTGTCACGTTGGGTGTACTGGCAGGGCTTTTGGATATAGTGCCAATTGTGGGCACAGGTATGTTATTTGTACCTTGGATCGTCGGACTTATTATTTTAGGATCCGTCGGAGAAGGTTTAAAAGTGTTGTTGATATGGATCATTACTGTTACAGTACGGCAGTTTTTGGAGCCCAAAGTTTTATCGAATGGCATAGGAATACACCCGCTGCCGACTCTCATTTCGATGTACGTAGGACTTCAGCTACTGGGCGGTATAGGCCTTATTGTGGGACCGGCGCTGGTTATTAGTTATGAAGCCTTACGAAAAGCCGGAGTTTTTGGAGCTCCAAAGATTTAAGGCGCGGTTCGAGGTTCGAGGCACGAATATCTCATATTTTCCCTCGAATAAGTTCACAATAGTTCAGATGGAGTAAATTTCTTGATATCGGCTTAATATAAATAATATTTCATTAGCAGGAAGAGATGATTCGCGTTGAAAACGCTGACTGTATTGGGATCAACAGGCTCTATTGGGCGTCAAACCCTGGATGTCGTCCGACAGACGAGAGAGCGCCTCAAGATTCATGCTTTGGTAGCAGACATAAGTGTTAAACTTATAGAACAACAGGCCCGGTTTTTTCAGCCGGAAACCGTGGTGATGATGGATGAGGGCGCCGCCCGTGAACTGCGTGGTCGGCTCAGGGATTTGCCAATTAAAGTAGACCAGGGCATGGCTGGGATTATCAACTCCGTTATCGCCTCACAGGTGGATACCGTTGTCACGGCGCTTTCCGGCAGGATTGGCCTGGAACCCACGCTTGCTGCGTTGGAAGCGGGTAAAACTATTGCCTTGGCTAATAAAGAAACGTTGGTCGCCGGCGGGGACTTGGTCATCTCGACGGCAAAGAAGATGAAGTGCCCGATCCTCCCAGTGGATAGTGAGCATTCTGCAATTTTTCAGTGTCTGGAGGAAAATCCCGACACCATTGAAAAGATCATTTTAACTGCCTCGGGCGGACCTTTTTTCGGATGGACTAAGGAACAATTAGCAACTGTCACGTTAGAGAAAGCCCTCTGTCATCCCAATTGGGATATGGGAGCTAAAATTACCATTGACTCAGCAACGATGATGAATAAGGGACTCGAAGTGATCGAAGCGCATTATTTATTTAATATGGAGTATGATCAGATAGAGGTTCTCATTCATCCGCAGAGCGTGGTCCACTCCATGGTCGCCTATCGAGACGGCTCAGTACTCGCCCAGTTAGGCAGGCCGGATATGCGGTTGCCAATCCAGTATGCTCTGAGTTATCCAACTCGCTGGAAGAATCCTTTTGAACGCCTGGACCTGCGTGGAAAAACATTATCCTTCCATACACCTGATCTGTCAGCTTTTCCTGCCCTTGGTATGGCTTACCGGATAGGTCGGCGTGGCGGAACTCTACCGGCCGCGATGAATGCAGCTAACGAAATTGCCGTCCTGGCATTCCTTCAAAAGAAGGTCACTTACCTGGGGATTCAGAACATTGTCGAAAAAGTATGTTCTGAACATGATATTTTAGATAACCTGGATTTGGAAAGCATACTCGATGCGGACGCTTGGGCGCGTCGACGGGCAGCAGAACTTGTTGCCAAGTTCGAGGCACGAGGTTCGTAGTTCGAACCAAGTATTTAAACTACGAGTGGGATAAAGGAATTTAATCTTATTATACGACATTTAACTTTCAAACCGCGATTCACGAACCAACGAGTTGAACCAAGTACTGGATGTTCTATGCATAAACTAAGTAATTAAATTCGAACCACGAATCACGAACATCGAACCACGAGAAGGGGGGGTTAATAAAGTGTTAACGACACTCGCCATCGTTTTTGTTTTTGGCAGCATGGTCATGATTCATGAACTCGGGCACTATATGGTCGCGAAATGGATTGGGGTTAAGGTCACTGAGTTTACTTTTGGTTTTGGTCCGAAAATTGTGGGTTATCAAGGTCAAGAAACGCTTTATGCACTGCGGTTCATTCCTTTAGGGGGGTTCGTCAAACTTTATGGTATGGATCCGGAAGTTGATGCCTTAGGCAAAGCCGTGATTGCCCCTTCCCAGGATACGCGGAGTTTTATGAATAAGCCAATTTGGCAGCGCATGGCGGTGATAGCGGCTGGACCGATCATGAACTTTGTTTTGGCCATAATCCTATTTGTAGGCGTTTTTGCCTATCTCGGGATTCCAACTGCAGGGACGACAAATATGATTGGTTCACTTGTTGCAGGAAAACCGGCGGTTGCTTCCGGGCTTCAACCGGGAGATAAAATCCTGGCGGTGAATAATGAGTCAACGCCGGATTGGACTCGTTTGACGGAAGTCATTCATGCCAAGCCGGATCAAGTGTTAAGCTTAACGGTGGAACGGGCCAAGGAAAAGCGACAGCAAACAGTAGCGGTGAAGACGGAAAAGGATGCTCAAACCGGGTACGGGATGATTGGGATTGCGCCAGAAGTCACTTATACGCATGCCTCTATACTTCAGTCGACCCGTTTTGGACTGGAACGAACCCTGGACTTTACAAAGTTTATCATGGTGACTTTGGTCCAAATGATCACCGGGAAGATTCCGGCCGATGTAGGCGGTCCTGTCATGATTGCTCAGGTTATTGGGGAAGGGGCTCGGCAAGGTTTAGCCAACTTATTGAGTTTAACGGGAGTATTAAGTATTCAATTAGGACTCATTAACTTGTTTCCCATCCCGGCGCTTGATGGGAGCCGACTGGTCTTCTTATTGATCGAAGGGGTAAGGGGGAAACCGCTTAACCCGGAAAAGGAAAATATGATTCACTTGGTGGGTTTCGTTTTACTTATGGCTTTAATGATCGCCGTTACTTATAAAGATGTCCTGCGCTTATTCGATAAAGCGGGGTCATGAACGAGGGACTTGGAGTAGGAGGCGGACATTTTGCATAGAAAAACGACAAAACCGGTTTTGGTAGGACCTGTGACGATCGGTGGCGGAGCCCCGATTGGCATCCAATCAATGACAAATACGGATACTCGCGATGTAGTGGCAACCTTGGCTCAGATTCATGCCTTGGCTGATGCTGGGTGTGAAATCGTCCGTCTGGCCGTCTTGGATGATCAGGCTGCGACAGCTTTAAAGGAGATTGCCGCGCACAGTCCGCTTCCTGTGATCGCTGACATTCATTTTGACTATCGTTTGGCAATCCGTGCTGTTGAACAAGGGATCCACGGCTTGCGACTTAATCCCGGGAATATTGGGGCTCGCTGGAAAGTCCAGGAGGTCGTGCGAGCTGTTAAGGAACAGCAGATCCCCATTCGAATCGGTGTTAACGCTGGGTCACTGGAAAAAGAACTCCTGGAGAAATATGGAGGGCCTACTACCGCAGGGATGATCGAGAGTGCCCTTGGACATATTCGACTACTTGAAGAAGAAGGGTATGATAAAATAAAGGTCTCGCTGAAAGCATCGTCCGTTCCCCTGATGATTGAGGCTTATCGCAAGATCTCTGAGCTGATCGATTATCCGTTGCATTTAGGGGTGACTGAGGCAGGGACGGTACGTTCGGGTGTGGTAAAATCGGCGATCGGGATTGGGACGCTGCTTGCCGAAGGGATTGGAGATACGCTTCGAGTGTCGCTCACGGGTGATCCGGTTCGGGAAATTCCTGTGGCTCTGGAGATCCTGCGTGTTCTCGGCTTAAGACAGCGGAGCGTGGAGTTAATCAGTTGTCCAACCTGTGGTCGCACGCAAGTTGACCTAGCCTTACTGGCGGAAAACGTTGAAGAGCGGTTAGCACACCTTTCTGGACTGGACAAGCCACTAAAAGTTGCGGTCATGGGATGCGCAGTCAATGGACCGGGCGAAGCACGCGAAGCTGATTTCGGAATCGCCGGCGGAAAAGGGATGGGACTTTTGTTTCGCAAGGGGGAGATTGTAGCTCGTCTTCCGGAAAACGAATTATTACCGGCTCTGTTCGGCGAAATTGAAGAATATGTCCGAGAGCATGGTCAGGGATAAGGTGAGGATTCGTACTCTAAATGTCGGGGGGGAGCTTCAGGAATTGTCCCGTCAAAAAGACGATATTGGAAAGGAATGGACAGAATGCGTGTCAGCCAACTATTAAATCCTACCCTCCGCGAGGTTCCGGCGGAGGCTGAAGTAATTAGCCATCAACTGATGGTCCGGGCAGGTTTAATTCGTAAGTCAACGGCCGGAGTCTATACCTATTTACCTCTGGCGTTACGAGTTTTACGGAAGATTGAAGCTATTGTCCGCGAGGAAATGGAGGCCAAAGGCGGACAAGAACTTCTTATGCCGATCATGCAACCGGCCGAATTATGGAAAGAGAGTGGGCGTTGGGCGGTATACGGTGCAGAGCTGTTTCGTTTGCAGGACCGCCATAATCGAGAGTTCTGCCTTGGTCCGACGCATGAAGAAATTATTACCGACCTTGTACGGGGTGAAGTTCGTTCATATAAACAGCTGCCGCTGCTCCTTTATCAAATTCAGAATAAATACCGCGATGAGCGACGGCCGCGTTTTGGTCTGATGCGTGGACGGGAGTTCGTCATGAAAGATCTTTATTCGTTTGATCGGGATGAAGCGGGACTCGCTGAAAGTTATCAGAAAATGTACGAGGCCTATTGTCGAATCTTTGCCCGTTGTGGTTTAGTTTATCGGGCTGTTGAAGCGGACGCCGGGGCCATTGGCGGAACAGGTGGGACCCATGAATTTATGGTTTTGGCTGATTCGGGAGAAAATGCTGTCGTCTATTGTCCCGAATGCAGTTATGCGGCCAATGTGGAAAAAGCGGAGTGCCGTCCCCAAGCGCTTGATGATGTCCCGCCTGAAGGGCAGCGGAAGTTGGCGCTGACGCCGAATGCGAGGTCAATTGAGGACATCTCTGAGTTTTTGGCTGTACCGAAGACTACCCTCGTGAAGTCTTTGCTTTATCAAGGGGATCAAAAATTATTTTTGGTGCTGCTGCGTGGAGACCGCGCCTTGAATGAAATAAAACTAAATAACGCTTTAGGCGGTTTTGTTTCCCTCCAACTTGCCTCTCCTGAGAAGGTTGAGCAGATTTTAGGGTGTAAACCGGGTTTTGTGGGTCCAGTCGAGGTGCCTGCTGGGCTTTTGGTTATTGCCGATGAAGAAGTTCCGCTTATGAAAAAGGCTGTGTGCGGAGCCAACAAGGCGGATTATCACTTTGTAGATACCGTTCCGAGCAGAGATTTTCGGATAGATCAGGTTCACGATTTACGCATGATGGAACCAGGTGAAGCTTGCCTTAAATGTGGTGTTTCTCTTCAAGAAGCGAGGGGAATTGAAGTAGGGCAAGTGTTCAAATTGGGAACAAAATATAGTAAAGCGCTGGGGGCAACTTTTTTAGATGAAAATGGAGCAGAAAAGTTCTGTGTCATGGGATGTTATGGTGTTGGCGTAAGTCGTTCAATTGCTGCTGCAATTGAACAAAATCATGATGACTCTGGAATCATCTGGCCGATGCCGATTGCCCCCTACCAATGTATAATTGTCCCAGTCAGCACAAAAGACGCCTTGGTAGTTGAGACGGCTGAAAAACTTTATCTGGAGCTGCAGCAGCTGGGCGTGGAAGTTGTCCTTGACGATCGAGATGAACGCGCTGGCGTAAAATTCAAGGATGCGGATTTAGTCGGATATCCTTTACGGGTGACTATAGGGAGTAAAACTCTGGCGAATGGTCAGGTCGAACTAAGAGAACGGAAAACAGACGAAACTAAACTGGTGCCTGTTGAAGAGGTTGCCGCGCGGGTAAAGACCATTATAGAAAAAGCTCTCGAATACTAACATCGAACATCGATGTGAGATTATGAAAAAAATTATTCACTTTCGAGCTTCGAACCTCTATGATAGAATATTATAGAAAAACTCTCGTTCGAACCTCGAACCTCGAACCTCGAATCTCGAGAAAGGGGATTGCACATGGTTAGGACTCTTCCGTTGATGGAAGTTCCGTTCATCTTAAAACTTCCTCCGGATCAAATTGGACCTTGGCAAAGCGATCTGACGACGGTAGAACTTATTCAGGTGGAGGTTTTTCCCAAACAAGGTAGATGGGTCCTCCACATTTCTTCGACGTCTGAGTTGGAGGAACCTGGTTTGGCTTCCTTGGAAGCGTTGCTTAGGGCGCAAGTTCCAGAGATTAAGAAGGTTGAATGGTGTACGGAATGGGCGTCGCAAGTCACTTTGTTAAAGTCCCTCTGTGAGAAGCACTGGGCAGAAATTGTTCAGGATATTACGAATCAGCTGCCTTTTATGAAAGGTTGGCTTGATGAAGCACGTTATGAAGTTTCCAACGAAGAACTACGGCTATTCGTTCCTAATGCTTTAGGAATTGAATATTTTCACACCAAACAACATATTATCGAAAATTATTTCGAAACGCGTTATCGCCTGAAACCGCAGATTCGATGTGAACTGGACACCAGCGTCGATCTTGAAGAACTGGCCCAGCAAACTGAAACGGCTGAATTCGAGCATTTACAGCAGCTTCTATCCTCGCAAACCAAACAGAGGGCTGAATCTGAAAAAAAACGGGTTGCGTGTTTACTAGGGAAAAAATTCAAAGGAGAGTCCATCCCCTTGCGTGAGGTTCAGGACGAAGAACGTCAGATTATTGTCGGGGGGCAAGTATTTGGGATTGAGTATCGAAAATTAAAATCAGGCCGGCAATTGCTGACCTTCATGATTTCGGATAAATCGGATTCGATTTCCGCCAAGGTTTTCCTAGAAGAAGGGCAACAGAGCCTGGACCTTAAAGAAGGAGAATGGGTTAAAGTCCGGGGGAGTGTAAAATATGACCGCTTTGATTCTGTGTTGACTCTGATGCCTATAGATCTGCTCCGGACATCTCCCGTTATTCGCGAGGATCAGGCCAAGGAGAAACGGATTGAATTGCATTTGCATACGCGTATGTCCACGCTGGATGGCATGTCTTCGGCGGATGAACTGATTCAAAGAGCAAGCCATTGGGGTCACCAGGCAGTGGCGATTACGGACCATGGAGTTGTGCAAGCGTTCCCGGAAGCCGTTGAGGCGGGAGCCAAATATGGAGTTAAAGTAATTCTGGGCGTTGAGGGGTATATGGTGGATGACTCAACAGTCAATATCCCTTTAAATCAACTGAAAAGCCGCCATGTCATCCTCTTGGTTAAAAATAAAATTGGTCTCAAGAACCTCTATCGCTTAATTACAGCGTCCCATCTTGAGTACTTTCACCGTCGGCCACGGCTGCCAAAATCGTTGCTGCAAACTCATCGTGCCGGGCTGATCATCGGTTCAGCTTGTGAAGCGGGGGAACTCATCCGAGCGATTATGCGTAAAGAACCTTGGGAAACGTTAAAGGAAATTGCCTCATTTTATGATTATTTGGAAATTCAACCCATTGGCAACAACTCCTTTTTGCTTCGTAATGGCCAAGTGCCTTCTGAGGATGGACTCCGAGAGATAAATCGGACTGTTCTTCGTCTGGGGCGAGAAATGGATAAAACAGTGGTGGCGACCGGCGACGTTCATTTTCTTGATCCGGAGGATGAGGCCTATCGGCGAATTATTATGGCGGGAAAAGGGTTTAGTGACGCCGATGACCAAGCTCCCTTGTTCTATAAAACGACGGAAGAAATGCTGCAAGAGTTTGCTTACTTGGGTGAAGAAGAGGCCTTAGAGGTGGTTGTTCATGCGCCGCAACGTATTTGTGAGGAGATTGAAGCTCTAAAACCGTTCCCGGATGAGCTTTTTACGCCTCGAATACCGGGAGCAGCGGAAAATATCGAGAAAATGTCCTGGGAACGGGCCCGGGCTCTGTACGGCGACCCATTACCTGAGGTTGTAGCAAAACGCTTGGATAAAGAATTAAAGGCAATTATCGGCAATGGGTTCTCCGTTCTCTATTTGATTGCGCACTTACTGGTTAAAAGATCAAACGAGGATGGTTATCTTGTTGGGTCTCGAGGCTCTGTCGGATCTTCGTTGGTGGCCACGCTGACCGGAATAACCGAGGTGAATCCTTTGCCTCCCCATTATCGTTGTGCGAAGCAGGATTGTTTGCATTCTGTTTGGGTTGAGGACGGGAGTGTTGGATCGGGGGCGGATTTGCCGGATAAAAATTGTCCAAAATGCGGGCAACAGATGACGAAAGACGGTCACGATATCCCCTTTGAGACATTCCTGGGCTTTAAAGGAGATAAGGTACCGGATATTGATTTAAACTTCTCGGGAGATTACCAGTCCCGCGCCCATCGCTTTACAGAAGATTTATTTGGCAAAGATCATGTCTTCAAGGCTGGAACCATTGCGACAATCGCGGATAAGACAGCTTTTGGCTATGTCAAAAATTATCTGGACGAGCGGAAACTCAAAGTTAGACCCGCTGAAATGGAGCGTTTAATAAGGGGATGTACTGGGGTTAAAAGGACGACGGGGCAGCACCCCGGAGGGCAGATGGTTATTCCTAAAGAATGTGACGTTTTTGATTTTACCCCGTTGCAGAGGCCGGCGGACGATCCGAAATCGGAGATCATTACCACCCATTTTGACTATCACTCTATTTCCGGTCGCTTGGTTAAACTCGATATCCTCGGGCACGATGATCCGACAGCGATTAAAATGCTGGAGGATTTAACGGGAGTCGACGCTCAAACCATTCGTCTGGATGATCAGTTAACCATGTCCTTATTTTCCAGTCCGGATGCTTTGGGTGTAACCGCTGAGGAGATCCACTCTCCAACGGGAACCTTCGGTGTTCCTGAATTTGGAACAAAGTTTGTGAGGCAAATGCTGGAGGACACCCAACCCAAGAGATTCTCAGACTTAGTGCGTATTTCAGGGTTGTCCCACGGTACCAATGTCTGGATAGGAAATGCTCAAGAACTTGTACGAGGCGGAACAGCCAGCATTTCCGGGATTATTGCCTGCCGGGATGATATTATGGTTTATCTCATTTATAAAGGGCTAGAGACCTCGAAGGCATTCAAAATTATGGAAGGTGTGCGCAAAGGATATGGGTTAAACCCGGAACAAATTGCAGAGATGCGATCCAACAATGTGCCCGAATGGTACATTGAATCATGTCAAAAAATAAAATACATGTTTCCGAAAGCCCATGCCGTTGCTTACGTGACTATGGCCTTCCGAATTGCCTGGTTTAAGCTGAATTATCCGGAAGCTTTCTACGCGACGTTTTTTTCGGTTCGAGCAGATGAGTTTGATATTGAAATCGTCATTCAGGGAAAAGAAGCCTGTCGCCAAGCGATTGATGAGATCGAGAGAAAGGGGAAAGAAGCGACTGCCAAAGAAAAAAATATGGTTACCATTCTTGAACTGGCGATTGAGATGTATGCCAGGGGCGTTACTTTAAGAAAAGTTGATTTATGGGAATCCGCGGCGACTGATTTCTTATTAACCCCAACGGGGCTTTTACCACCCTTTACATCGGTGCAAGGCTTAGGAGAAACGGCCGCTCGGAATATTGTGGCCCTGCGGGAGCAACAAGGCATCAAATCGATTGAAGATCTGATGACTCATGCCAAACTCAGCAAAACTATTATCGAAATTCTTCAGGAGCATGGGTGCTTCGAAGGGCTTGCCGAGACGAATCAGTTAAGCCTGTTTTAGAGAGTCAGTTTATTGGCCCGTACGCACACGTTCCATTGCTATTCCCTTGGTGATTCCGCTAAAATGCAAAACCTCTGGGCTTTCTGCATGCGCGTCGCTCCATGCCATCCATGGCACCGCGACATCAGTCCATCCCGGCGCCTTACCATCCTTGGTGGCGCTCTAACCTCAAACGTCCTGTTTGAGTCATGGACAAGTCCCGTTGAGTTTCTTTACGCCTTATCGCCTGCACTCATTGACGCAATTCCTCTCTCCGTGCTACTAAGCCAAGAAACTTCCTCTGGCTTTTTCATTCTTTGATAATTTACTTTATCTTGGAAGGAAAAGAAGGAAAGATGTGGAAAGTATTAGAAATGAATTTTGATCAAGGGGGTACCATATGGAAAAGGATAAGAGAATTGCAGTATTAATCGACGCGGATAATGTATCTGACAAATATATCAAGTATATATTTGATGAGATTTCAAACCATGGGACACCCACCTATAAACGAATTTATGGAGATTGGACAAAGCCCCAACTGGCGCCATGGAAAGCTGTGCTGCTTAGTTACTCTATTACACCAATTCAGCAATTTGGCTATACAACAGGGAAAAATGCTACAGATGCGGCATTAATTATTGATGCAATGGATATTCTCTATTCGAATAATGTAGATGGTTTTTGTATTGTTTCAAGTGATAGTGATTTTACAAAGCTGGCTGCCCGTTTAAGAGAGGCCGGAATGTATGTTATCGGCATGGGCGAAAAGAAAACGCCTGCGCCTTTCATAGCAGCTTGTGAAAAGTTCAAATATCTTGAAGTTTTAGCGGCGATCCCAATCAATTCTGATAAATCACATAACGGTGATAGGCTGGAAAAGCAGGATGCTTCAAAAATGGGTATGGCAAATATGGAAGAGCTCATCGAATCTGTAAGAATTATCATAACGGAGAGTTCAGACGAAGATGGCTGGGCATTCTTGGGCGAAGTCGGAAAAAGGCTCAATAAGCGTTACCCGGATTTTGATACAAGGAACTACGGGCACTCGAAGCTAGCCCCCCTTATATCGTCCTTAAAGCAATTCAAAATTCAGTCACGAAAGACGAGTAATCCACACATTATTCATTACTTTATTAAAAATTAAAGTACGTTCCATTGCTATTCGCTTGTCGATCTTACTTGAAAGAGGGGAATAGAGTGGTCAATTTAAAAATAAATATTTTAGTTGAGAATACGGTTGGAGTAACTTCGGGAGTATTTGCTGAATGGGGCTTAGCAATGTTGCTTGATTTCGGCAAGGAATTAATCCTCTTTGATACGGGTGAACAAGGTAGTTTAATCAATAACGCTCAAGTATTGGGCATCGACCTACGGAAGATAACTAAAGTTGTGCTTAGTCACGGTCACTATGATCATACGGGTGGTTTGTTAAACTTACTTAAGTTTAGGGGTGAGGTGCCTGTTTATGCTCACCCGGATTTGTTTGCCGGGCATTATGTTAAGGAAGCTGGTAGAGATAAGAAATATATTGGCGTACCTTATATATTGGAACATTTGGAAAGCGCCGGCGCGCGTTTTTGTTGGCATAAAGAACCTCTGCAAATTAGTCCTAATCTGTGGTTAAGTGGGGAAGTACCTCGTCAAACGGTTTATGAAAAGGGCGATGAACGCTTGGTACAGTTTCAGGCGGAAGGGTTTATTAAAGATCCGTTTCGTGATGATTTAAGCCTTTTTTACACAACAGAAAAAGGCCTGGTTGTTATCCTGGGTTGTGCTCACTCTGGCTTAGTTAACATTATCGAACATGCTAAACGAGTCACAAATCAGTCGAACATTCGGGCCATTATAGGGGGAACTCATTTGGGACCAGCCGATTCGCTTCAACAAGAACGAACCATTGAGTATTTAAAGTCTCTTGACTTTGAGTTACTAGCCCCTAACCATTGCACAGGGCTTCCTATAGCCAGCCATTTGGCCAGGGAATTTCCTGATCAATTTCGCTGGGCTACAACGGGAACTATCCTGGAGATTTAATTTTTATTTGGCAAGTCAAGAAAAAGCAGCCTCTTTTTAAACTGAAAGGGGCTGCATTCGTTGATGGAACACGAGATAGAATGATGTTTCTACTGTTGGGCTTCGTCTTTTTTTTCCGCAAAGAAATTGCGAATACTATCTTTTCGTCGGTCATTTTTGGCATTAATAGCTTGCTTCTCATCTTCTGTGATCTCATCTGCATGCGTATCCAGGCAATCCTCTGCTTCCCGCAAATTAGCAAAAGTGTGGTTGATATGTTGTTGCAGGTGTACCTCATTATCTGCTCGATTATCTGGTTTGGCCAATGTTATCCCTCCTCGTATCATTATTATTAGAATGACCAAAATCGAAGGCGCTATGCGCTGGAACCATTGTTATTTTTCCATATTCTTTCCAATGCTTTTAAAGGCATAGGCTCAAAACAATAGAATCCTTGTATTTCGTCACACATTTCACGAGTTAGAAAATCACGCTGGTTCTTTGCTTCCACTCCCTCTGCAATGACATTAAATCCCATGCTTTTAGCTAAGACGATTAAAGCTTTTATTATTGCTTCATCTTTTCTGTTCACTTCAATTCCCTGTATGAATGTCATGTCAATTTTAAGTCTGTCTACAGGTAATTGTTTTAAATAATTCAAAGAAGAATACTCTATGCCAAAATCGTCGATTGCAAGGTGAATACCCATCTTTTTAAATGTATTTAGAGTTTCAATTATATTACCTTTTTCCTGCATGGCAATACTTTCTGTAATTTCCAGCTCCAAGTACTGTGGGTCCAAGCCGGTTTCCCTTAGAATATCTTCTACCTGTTTGACGATATCAGGATGCTGTAATTGCAGTACTGATAGGTTCACCCCTACACGGATTCGTGGATATCCTGCACCCTGCCATTTCTTATTTTGCTCACATGCAGTCCGTATAACTCACTCTCCAATAGAAATAATCAAACCGGTTTGTTCCGCAATATGAATAAATTCATTTGGAAAAACCACGCCTAATTCAGGGTGATTCCATCTGATTAATGCTTCCAACCCAACTATTTGATCCGAAGTGCAGCTCACCTGATGCTGATAATATAGTTCAAATTCATTTCGTTTTAATCCTAATGTTTGCACAACGCTTTTATGGAGAATATCTACGACATCGGTTGACATTTCTCTGAATCGACGGGAAATCTGAGAAGTACCAATAGATTCCAAATGGATGGCTTTGGCAAACGCATCTTCGTTTAAACTGTTGCTGATCTCGGCCAGACTTGTATATTCTTGCATTTCAGCATTCATCACCAGTTGGACCAGTTGAACCGTTTTAAGCTTTTTAACATACTTATCGACCGACTCAACAGTTTTGCTTATTTTTTGCCAAAGATTATGAGATAAGATGGGTTCTAACAATTGAAAAAGTTGTAGAGATCAGGACCGCCCCTAGGGGGGTAAAATGTTATTTACTGTACTTTCTTCCAACGAAAGTTGGCCTATCTCTTGTCTTTATGCCCTGTGCTCTACTATAAAATCTGTGGAGAGCTGAAAGAACCCCCTGCCGGTAAAACGTTCATGTTTTATTTAGTTTGACCATATACCAACTATCAACGCAGAGCCTTGCACTTTCTTTAAGAAACCTGGAATAGTGTCTTGTCTTTTTAATATGAAACATGTTTATAAATTATTGACAGCAATCGAGAATGTCCCATAATTCTGCTTGCGTTTAGGGTAAAAGCATACGCCATAAGGGGGTGTATACTTCCGTTATTCTTCATTCCCTTTCTGACTTTCCGTTTTTATTTTGCTTTCCAGCTTCTTTAAAGTATTAGCAGCAAATTCACGTCCGCCAATCCCAAAAGATATGGCAAAGGCAATTGCGAGGGCGCCAAGTATAAGAATAAATGCTGCATTTATAATTAAAGGGGCGATGCCCAGCTGAGTAAGTGAAATAAAAACTGCAAGGATAATTATTACGCATTTTGCAGCCAATGCTGAAATTTTGGCATTCGGATAATGTTTGAGTATGAGATTTTCAACCCAGGTTGCGAGAAGGAGTGCGCCAATAAGTATAATTAAAGCACTAATTGCAAATGGCAGATAAGAGATTATGGATTCGCCAATATATCGGAGCACCTCTAATTTAAGGACATTTAGCGCTTCAACTACAAACAAAAGTATAATTATATATTTTACTGTTTCACCTATAGCTTTTGAAAGAGAGAAGCCTTGCAGCTTGGATCCTTCTGTTGCGACAAAATTCTGAGTAAGTTTATCAGTGCCAACAGAAGAGAGAATTTCCGTTAGCAATTTCCCCGCAATTCTGGCAATAAATATACCAACTATTATTATTGCAATAGCGATGAAGATATTGGGCAAATATATCATGACCGTGTTGAGCATAGCAATTGCTGGTACGGAAATTGCTGATATGTTTAGAATTTGCAATGCTGCAATTATAACCGGAATAAGTATTAAAACATAAACCACATAAGAAATAACTGATGAGAGTGCAGTTCCCTCAGTCGAGGCGATTCCGGCTTTCTCTTGAATTTTATCGACTTTGAATTTTTTAAGTATGGGGATTAGCAATTGACGTATGGTATTAGCGACAAAAATTCCCACTACTAAAATGATAACGGCAGCCAAAATATTGGGGATATAATTGAGAAACATCGAAGTCATCACCGAAATCGGTGCGGAAACATTTTGCATGCCTAATCTGTCTAGGACTCCTGGCAAAAATAACAGAAAGACGATAAAAAAGACGAGTTTGCCTATAAAATCAAGTGAACTACCAGTCGTTTCATCAGCAATGCCCAATTTTTCAGTAAATTTCTCTGCTTTGATTTTTTTAAGGACTTTAACTACTAAGCGTTTTGCAATGGTTGCGACCAACCATGCGAGAAGTAATAAAAGTACTGCGG
>JBAQLX010000033.1:0-6320 GCA_049302315.1 Desulfosporosinus sp. | reverse complement strand
CTTATATTCCTCAAGCCCGTTGGACTCGGCATACAGACTGTCGCCGACATCCAGAAGGTGCGTCTCGCGCTTGATGCCGTTGTTATGCTTCACCTCAAACTCCAAGCGGGCGCGGGGCGGTTTCTTCGGGCTTAGGACAATGGCGGCGAGATACATATAGCGGTTCGTGCCGCCTAGGTTTTCAGTTCAAAGCCTTTGGTGTTGAACTCCTGCGTTCGGTAAGCCGCCTGCGCTTTTCTTCCTCAGTTTCACCGAACAGCGTCGTTTGCTGATATTTCTGCTCGCCTTGCCCCTTGCGCTTGCCGAGGTCGAGCCGGTACTTGCTCACGCCGCGATTAGGCTGCCCGGCAAAGACACGGATAATGCTCTCGGCGGCTTCCGTCTGGAACGGCTGTATTTTGAATTGGAATTTCATTCGCTGTCACCTCCGATTGCCGCCTTGCCGCCGTCTATCAGCCGATACTTCTGTAGTCTGCTGTTCGGCTTGTCGGGTACGGTCATTTCTATCAATCCCTCTTCTAAGAGTGGCTCAATGTGCCGCTTGAATGAGCGTGAATCGCCGTTCATCCCGATTGCGGCAAAAATCTCTTTGCGGGAAAGCGTCTTGTTTTCAATCGATTTCAGCACGGCGATCTGCGTGTCGGTCAAATCGACTTGGCGCTTATCTTCGTGCTTGACTTGGCGCTTCGCCTGTTCCGCGATGATTTCAAAAAGCGCGGAAAGCGTAAATTCGATAAACACGCCGGAATCGTTTGCTTTCCTTGCGTCCTCAATCGCTTTGTAATACTGCTGACGGTTCTGATACAGCGCCGACTCCATCGGTATCCACGCGAAAATGGCGTTCCACTTGGCGAGCAGAAGCGTCTGCCAGAGCCGCCCCATGCGGCCGTTGCCGTCGGCGAAGGGGTGGACGGTCTCAATTTCGTAATGCAGAATCGCGCTTTTCAGTACGGGGTGCAAGTCCGATGCTTTCGCCCACGCGAACAAGTCCTCCATCAGCTGCGGCACGAACTGCGGACGCGCTCCTATATGAATCGCCACATCGCCATCGAACACGCCAACGTCGCCACTGCGGAACTTGCCTGCCTCTTTCACCAAGCCCTGCGTTATCAGCTTATGGGCTTTCAGGAAGTCTGAAATCTTGTAGGGATCGAAAGTCATAATCTTGTCGTAGGCTTCGTAGGCATTCTTGACCTCTTTGATTTCCGTCTGCTTGCCAGCGACCACTTTACCCTCGATAACGGCGGTCACTTCGCCAAGCGTGAGGGAGTTGCCCTCGATGGCGAGGGAGGAATGAATCGTCCGCACACGGTTTTCGCGGTGCAGTTTTATATCGCGTTTGAACTCCGTGCCAAACTCAAGGCGTGTCACGGTTTCAACGATTTTTGCCAAGTAATCGGCGGCTTTTTCCGTTATGGTATAAAGCGGTTTCTGCGGCATTACAGCACCCTCCTTATCGTCTTCGGGGAGTAGGTGTTGAATACCTGCTCGAAGTTGACCAGCGCAGAGTCGTTTATAAAGCTACTGTCGCGGAACACGGCGTAGTATGGCTGGCGCTTGGCGATGTCTGTTATCAGCGCGGTATCCACGCGCTCAAAACAGGCAATCAGATAGTTGCCGTCCACGCAGAGCAAATCTCCCTCGCGGGTAATCTTCGCGGAAAGCGGAACGCCGAGGTCGAGCATCACCTGGAATAGCAAGTCCTCGTCCGTCCTGTCTTCCTTGATGTTGTCCATAAAGCCTGTCAGGTCAAAGCCCTGCTGCGCGTACTCGTCCGGCGTGTAGTACACCTCTTTCATGTTGCTGCTGTCGAGTTTGAGGACGCGGAAGCCTAAATCGCCTTTCCCGATTCTTTGCCCGGCACGGCGAATCCGCTCTTTACCTATTTCGGTGATGAGATGCTTCTTGCCAATCGAATCCATTTGAGAGTTCCTCCAGTTCTGTTTTCAGTTTCCTGATTTTCCCGGCGAACTCCCATTTTCGGCGGGGCTGCCGTTCGTTCATCGCCTTTTTCTCCAATGCGGCGATTTGCTTTATCAGTTTCTCGCGGCGTTCGTTGAGTTTGATTTGCTCGGCGACGGGGATATCGTTTTCATCCAGTCCCGCAACCTGCCGTACGAAGTTATCCCACACCGCGTCAACATTGCCGCCAAACAGTTTCGGCGGGTTGGCGCTTGTGTAAACCTTCCCGTCATAACTTATCGCGTAGGTTTCGCTGCCCATAAAGCTAAGGATAAACAGTAGCGAGTATGGTATCGCCTTGGCGATAAGCGGCAGTATCCGCTTGTCGAGCGCTTCGACGGTTTGCGCGACCTCGACGACTTCGATTTCCGATACGCTTTCGCCTTTGCCAATGTTCACGGTGTCCGGCGAGATTTTATTCGCCCAGCGCACACGCTCCACCTGCTTGGCAAAAAGTCACGAAGCACACCAACTCGAAGTCATCCAGCCCGTCGATGCTGTCCGTCAGGGCGGTTGTGCCGCCGCCTGAGAACAGGCTGTCAATTGCGCTTTCCTCGTTCAGGTCAACGATGGACTTCACGGCGAAGTAGAGCAGGTCGAGCCGGAACTCGTTCAATCCCAAGTCCATAATCGACACGCCGCTCTGCATTTCCTCAATGTCTACGACTTCATTTTGCAGGCGTTCAAGCTGTGCCTTGCGGTATTCAAGGTCGCCTTGCTCCTCCGGATCAATCGGGTTGTCGTCGCCCGTAGCAGTCATAACAGACGCTTTCATTCTGATTTCCACACGCCCTTTGAGTTCGAGGTATTTGTCGAGGTCGATGTTCGGCCAGAAGTTGACAAGCTGAATCTTGTCATTGCGGCTGCCGATACGGTCAACGCGCCCAAACCGCTGGATAATGCGGACAGGGTTCCAATGGATGTCGTAGTTGCTGCAGTAGTCGCAGTCTTGGAGATTCTGCCCCTCGGAGATACAGTCCGTGGCGATAAGCACGTCTATCTCGGAAGGGTTGTTCGGCATCAGCAGCGCCTTATCCTTTGAGAGCGGCGAAAACAGCGTCAGTATGGTGTTCATATCCGTGCGCGGCAATTTGACGGTCGTCCTTCCGTCGGTCGTGCCGGTTATCATCGCCTCGTCAAGCCCAAATTTCCCTTTGACGAGCGGGGCAACCTCGCGGTAGAGATAGTCCACCGTATCCGAGAATGCTGAGAACAGTAGTACCTTTTTGTTTCCGGGATTGAACGGGCGCTGAACCTTTTCCCCGATAAGGCTTATCAGGGTTTGCAGTTTGGTGTCATGTTCCGGCGTGATATCCTTAATTATCATCGTCAGGAGTTCGAGGATTTCTGAGTCCTCGGCGAGTTTCTCGCGCCAAGACACATAGTCCATATCGGCAAGGTCGATGTCCAGCTTCTTACCGCCCTCGAAGAAGTCGGTGTTGCGGTCGTCGCCGTCAAAGTCGGTCTCGCTGATTTCCTGCGTGTTGATATTCTTGTGACTTCCGCGCTCATAGTCATCAATCTCGCTGATTGTGCCGTCTATCAGTTTTCGCACACGTTCGAGCGTGATACTGAAAGAATAAACGGAACTCTCAAGCCGTTTTAATAGGTTTATGCACATCAAGCGACGGATACCTTTTTCACGTCCGGCGCGGTCAATGTTCACGCCGGGGTCAATGTACTTTGCCCTGCGGCTTTCGAGCAGGAAGTCGGTCGGGATATAGACGGCAAGGTTCAGGCGCATAAGTTGCTCGTAAATCTCGTCGTAGTCAATCGCCGACGGGAGGTCGGTTAGTTTCGGACGCACGGACAGAGGCTTCATGCGCTCCGGGAACTTGCCAATCTCCGCCGTGTTGTAATACTTCTCTATGTGTTTACGGGAACGGGCAATCGTCACACTGTCAAGCACCGTGAAAAAGTCGAAATCCAAAGAGCGCAGAAGGTTCTCCGTCGTGCGGTCTTCGGGGTCGAGTTTACTCCATTAACTTCATAGGCGATGTAAGCGAGGAAATCAAGGAATAGCGGCTCTGTCGGAGATGACGGAGCCGCTAATTTTTTGCCCCAAAACTACTACCATAAGGCGAACACTCCCAGGAATTTCTCACTATTCCCATAGGTCTTTAATCCCAATAACCCTCTCAAACCAAGTTATATTCACTAATCCCTACGGTTTAAGTACCCGATATCCCGAAGATTTTTGCCCATTCGGATCTTGACTGTTACCAGGAACTTTAGGCAACGGCTGACTGGGCGTCACTGTGACGGGCTTTAACAAATCCACGTTCTGTTGGTCAATCACTTTAGCCGTGGTTATTCCAAGGAATAAGTTTTTAACTACTTCCTTTACCTCAATTGGATCGACCTTCCAGTAACTTACCCCATCTATATCCTGAAACGCTCCCGGTAACGTCTGCGACATCACATTCGCGCTATCAAACCCAACGGCCACTTTAGCTAAGGCAAAAATCTCCTTGGCCGATAAATTCGTGTTTACCGCCTCCATCAATTGCGGAATGAGCAAAGGAAGCTTTGGCAGGGCGCTTAGCCGAAACATCTCCTTGGCAACCGCTTTCAGAACGACCTGTTGCCTTGCCGTCCGTGAAATATCCGCTAAGGCATCGTGACGGAAACGGGCATATTGTAGCGCTTGCGAACCATCCAAGCGCTGAACTCCCTTATGCAGGTTAATATACCCATCCTCAAGATCGCCCGTCTCATAGTACATATCCTTCTCGACATTGACCGTTATTCCGCCTAAGGTGTCAATGATTTTCTTAAATCCTGCAAAGTTAGTTTGGACATATCCCGCGAGCGTCACGCCCGTCAGTTGTTCGACGTTTTTTTTCAGTGTCGGCAAATCCGTTAATGCTGCTACCTCATTAATCTTAAGGTAGCCCTTCCCGGAAAGGGCAACGCGCGTATCACGAGGAATTGAAAGCAGGCTAATCTGCTGTGTTTTTGTATCGACACTGGCCAGAATAAGTGAATCGGTATTAAACTTTATCTGATCAGGACGCTGATCTGCTCCGATGAGTAAGACACTCACCCGTTTTTGAAGCCCGTTTGGCGAGTCTGGTATATCATCCCCTCCGAACGTCTTCCCCCATCCAATAAACCCGTTATACCAAAGAAACCCTGCAGCCATTATCCCCGGTAGGGTTACGGTCATCAGGATCAAATTCATTCTACGCCCCACATCTCCATCTCCATCATTTCACTTCGTGTACTATTATACCCGGTTTCATGTACATCGAACATCAATTTTGAACTGGCAAGTATTGCGATTCCTGTGTACAATATTTTGGAATCTACCTGCAAAATCCCACTTGCCCATCCAAAGTATGTGAAGGCTATTCGCGGCAAGAAACATTCTGTCCGTATTTCTCGTGCCGGTGTTTATATCAAACCACTTTTAGTACAGTGTGCTAACGCTGCGGTTAAAAGTGATAAGCGCCCGGAAATCAAAGGCCGCTATTTATCCATCAAAAAGCGACGCAGCCATCCCCTCAATAACTTCCGTTTCCGCTTCCGATGAGACAATCCCTCGTTTAATCCCCGTCGTGATGATTCCTGCCCCGAGAGGTTTAGTGAGAACCAGGACATCACCCGGCTCAGCTTGAGCATTTGAAAGAACATGGTCTGGGTGCACGATACCAGTGACTGACAGCCCATATTTCGGCTCGGCATCATCGATCGAGTGTCCTCCGACAAGAACTGCGCCTGCTTCCCGAATCTTCTCACTCCCGCCTTGCAGGATCTTGGCCAGAATATCCATGTTTAGCTTCCCGACTGGAAACGAAACCAGATTCATAGCAGTCAGCGGTTTAGCCCCCATGGCGTAAATATCACTTAAAGCGTTAGCCGCAGCAATCAGCCCAAACGCATAAAGATCATCCGCCACTGGAGTAAAAAAATCAACACTTTGAACGATAGCCTGTTCATCATTTAAACGGTAGACACCAGCATCATCTGAAGTTTCAAGACCTGCTATTAAGTTGGCATCCTCTATATTTGGGGGCAGGTAGCGCAAAACTTGCGCCAAGTCCGCAGGACCAATCTTGCATCCTCATCCCGCCTTTGTGGAAAACTGGATCAACCGGACTTTACCTTGCATCATATCGAGATCCATCGCTAACACCTCCAAATCATCCAACATCAGAATTTATCGTAACTTGAGACATCACTGGTTCATTATATTATTTTTATAGATGAATGCAAATAGAGAGGAAGTTACTTGGCACGGTCGCACACGTTCCATCGCTCGCCTCGTCTATCACCATCCATGGTAGACGAGGCACTCGACACGTCCTGTGTCAGCGTTCCCTTTATACTGTGGCTAAAACGCATAACCTCTGGGC
>JBAQLX010000032.1:0-1777 GCA_049302315.1 Desulfosporosinus sp. | reverse complement strand
GAAAGATAGGTTTTGACAGCACTCAAGCTATCGATACTTCGTCAGTGGTTCACTTGCGTTCATCTTCATATAACTTACATGACTGTTTTGACAGCCTTTTCCCTAGTTGCTCACTACCATGGCTTTTGACCACAGCAGCATAGGGCTGTTTGGTGGATCTACCTGAATAGCCCCCACCGGAGGACCTTCCTCCATCACCTTTGCACCTTTCGTGGCACACCAGAACCGGACTTGCAGTTTTCCCGCATCCGGCTCTTCATCTCACCCTTCACAGCATTGAGCCAATACCTGGTCGTATCTCGATCAGGCTCACAGAGACTTTGGGTTTGGGCAGTGGATACTTCTTAATAAACAGGATGAATTTGTCCCAAGTATAGCTTCGCTTCTGACTTCGTCGGTTAAGATTCTTGAACAGGTGCTTTTTGACCTCTTCGTAGAACTCTTTGAGCTTATACCTGTTTTCCATAACTCCATAGTACTGATAGTATCCTCTGAGTTTTCGTTCTAACGTTTCCATGATCAAACTTTTGGGGTGGTGGCGGTTTTCCTGTATCCATTGCTTGACCCGCAACAGGCTTGCCTTGAATTTCTTGGTGCTGGTTTTGCGTTTGGTCACGAAGTTTCCGTACTTGCTTTTGCTGCAATAATGGGTAAAGCCCAGAAAGTCGAAGGTTTCCGGTTTTCCTCCGTACCCCTTTGGGTTTTCACTCTTATCTTCTTTACCCGCATTTCTTCCAAAGGCGATGATCGTTGACTTTTCCTCTGATATCTCCAATCCAAACTTCCTGAGCCGGTCTCCCAGTACCTTGTAGAATTCTTCCGCTTCCTCTTTGTATTGGAAACAAAACACTTCATCATCAGCATATCTCACCATGTACGCTTCACCTTTGCTGTATTTGCGTATGAAATTCTCAAACCAGATGTCGACCACATAGTGCAAATAGATATTGGCAAGAATTGGCGAAGCTGACCCACCTTGGACTGTGCCCTCAGCGGATTCATACCAAATCAAGTTTTCTATGGTTCCTGCTTTGAGCATGCGTTTGATCAGTCGGATGATGTTGGGGTCTTGGATCCGGTGTTCGATGAATTGGATTAACCAGTCGTGATTGACGTGGTCGAAAAAGCCACGGATGTCAACGTCAACAATGTAGTTGATGGGTTTGTGGTACAGAACTTCGTTTAACGCGCGCAAAGCGTCATGGCAACTCCGATGAGGTCGGAAGCCAAACGAGAAATTGAGGAATTCCGGCTCGTAGATCGCGCTGAGAATTTTCGCTAGGGCGGCTTGTACAAGTTTATCCTCATAGGATAATATACCCAGCGGTCGTTTCTTATCGCTTCCTGGTTTCGGAATGTGGACCCGCCTCACCGCTTGCGGATGATACGCTTGGCGTTTCATCCGCACAATCAGGTCGGCAAGGTTGTCCTCCAAATTTTCACTATATGCCTCCTCGTATAATTACCTTGTCGATCCCTACTGCTTTCTTGCCATCCATTTCGGCATGGCAGATCCGCAACAGTTCCACGTTGATCAGATGGGCTAAGGACGTAAACTTTTCCTTTGGTCTGTGTTTGGCTGCCTCTGTTATCCCTACTAGTTTCGTAAGCACGATTCTCTACCTCCCTTTGTGTAGTTCGCGTGTCCTCGGCAGGGACGATGAAATGTTACCGACTTCCCTCCGCAGACATTACTCTGCTTCATCAGTACTATTCAGTAATCCGACTCCTTACCTTTGCCATTTGGCTTTCTTGCTTTATTATCGCTTGTTAGCCA
>JBAQLX010000031.1:0-11838 GCA_049302315.1 Desulfosporosinus sp. | reverse complement strand
AGCCAATGCTCTGCCTGGCGATGCCTATGAGCGCGGCGTTTACTATCGAGATGTCGTTTTCAAAGCAATGGAAGCCCTCCGAATTGATGGAGATAAACTGGAAACAATCATTGACGCTGACCTTTGGCCGCTTCCCACCTATGCCCAAATGTTATTTATGCTTTAATAGTTTGTTGACTACTCACCAAATACAGGGGAGGCACGATATTATAAAGATGGGGTTGTGTTTTCACACGGTCCTATCTTTAATCTTCCTCTCTGGACGCTTGATTCCTAAGCGTGGAGCTGAATGGTCTTTTCCCAGGAAGAAATTAGACCAAGAGGATGTCTGATAGAAATCCCAATTGGCGGGTGGCGCCGCGGGAACATCTAACGATGCTTCTTCCCCATATTTTTTGAGTCTCGCATAAGCTCTGACCCAGACGCATTTCTTTTCGTTAGGATAAACCTCGCACCAACCGTCTAAACTACCGCCACAAGCCCCGTTACGCTGATTTTTTGGACATTGGGACATCGGGCAAAGATAAGCTAAATCCATGATGGCACAATCGCCGCAATCCTTGCAATCAAGCATTACAACTTTGACAAGATGCTCTACGGCATGCAGTCCCTTTTCAGTTTTTTTCTGACCCTCCGCCGCACGATACATCCCCCTCATCATGGGGAATAGTCTCTTGTGCGGTGTGAACAAGAGGCCATGCATCCCCCTCAGCAGCGTATACATCGCTCCATCTGGGGCATCTAAGGGAAGATTGGCACGATTTGTGGGGCGATCTGTATTCAAGCCGGTTTCCTCATCTTTTTCAAAGTAGTAGAAGCCCTTCGTTTGAGGATAATCGAATTCCTTGACCAGATCTTGCCAGTCCGGGCTAAGTTCCTCCCCCTTGTCCAGGATGTATTCTACTTGTTCGTATTTAAGATTATGTCCGCCAATATGAACTCCGGCAACGCCTATGCCTTTCAGGATCGCGTACAATTTGGCTGCCCTCAACATCCGCTGACCAACCCCTTTATCCGGGGCGCTTTTTTCCGTATTGAGTTCCGCCAATAGTTTGTCCGTGACTACACAACCCGGCAGCTTGTTTTGATTCATTAGATTTGCCGCTCCATAAGGGAGAACATAAATATTTCCCATAACCGGTATATCAAGCTTATGGATTTTCAGAAACTGCAAGACTTCGTGGCATTTCCTGACGTCATACCCAAGTTGGGTGACGATAAATTGAGCGCCGCCTTCAATTTTCTTTTTCAGCTTGTAGTACTGAACCATTAGCTCGGCCTCTGTGGACTTAAACGGAGAAACAGCTGCTCCTGCGAAAAAGGCACTGGGCGCGTGATAAGTTGGTCCCTTCATACCTGGAACTTCCAAGCCCTTATTCATGTTGGATATCAGCTGTAAAGTGTTCGAGGGATCGAGATCAAAGACTGGTTTAGGGCGTCCCTGAAATCCGGAAACCGGATAGTCTCCGGTCATCACTAAGAGGTTACGAACTTTTGCACGATCTAAAGCATACAATTGACTTTCCATCTGATTGCGGTTCTTGTCTTTACAGGTGAAATGTACCAACGGTTCAATCCCCATTTTAAGAATTTCCATGCCCAAATAATCAGCAAGCATGGCCGGATTACCCCCGGGGTTATCCGTGATAGTGAGCGCATGGACCCTGCCGCCCTTAGCTGCTTGTTCTGCAGAGGCAATAGCGGTTTCCTGGGCCTTTTCATTTGCGCCTCTCCCCGGTACGAGCTCCCACGTCACGGACAGAGAGTTTTTGTCGAGCAATGACTCTTTAAACTTGTTTTCCATTCCCTGGTTCCTCTCCCATTTCACCCATTATTTGGGGACATTATTTCTACTCTTTCTTATTATAACCCTTCCTGGCCAATAATTTAAGTGTTAACCGCTGACAATAGTACCCCCGTTGAGGTGCAGGATCTGTCCGGACATATAAGAGGAATCCCCGGAAGCCAAAAACACATAAGCCGGCGCTAACTCTTTGGGTTGGCCTGCTCGTTTCATGGGCGTTGTACTGCCAAAGGTCGCGACATGATCCGCTTGAAAGGAGGAGGGGATTAAAGGCGTCCAGATCGGACCCGGAGCGACTCCGTTGACACGAATCCCCAATTTACAAAGTGATTCAGACAAGGAACGGGTAAAGGAAACGACAGCCCCTTTAGTCGCCGCATAATCGATCAATTGGTCATGCCCCTCATACGCTGTGATCGAGGTCGTATTGATAATCACGCCCCCCGATTTAAGATGGGGTAACGCAGCTTTGGCTAAAAAAAAGTAACTCAAAATGTTGGTGCGAAAGGTTCTTTCAAGCTGTGCTGTCGTCACATCAAGCAAACTATTCTGCGGGTGTTGTTCTCCGGCATTGTTGACCAGAATATCTATTTTTCCAAAAGCTTGCAGCGTCTGATTGATGATTTCCTGACAGAAGACTTCATCGCCGACGTCTCCCGCAACAACTAAGCAGCGGCGCCCCAATTGTTCTATCCGTGCTTTCGTTTCCAACGCATCGTCATGTTCATTCAAATGAGCTATTACAACATCGGCCCCTTCTTTAGCATAGGCGATTGCTACTGCCCGACCTATCCCACTATCTCCTCCACTGATGATGGCGACTTTTCCTTTTAACTTGGCGCTTCCTGAATACGCTGCATCTTCGGCAACAGGTTGGGGATTCATCAGCGATTCAAGGCCTGGTTGTTGATCTTGGTGTTGAGCCGGAAATACAGGTTGAGGAATTTTGGATTGGGTCATTTGCCTTCACACCCTTCCGTAATTAGTCTAAATTTTGCATTCTTTAAACGGTCCTTACTGATTAAAATGACCATTTTCTCTAATTTGTACTCATCATCTTTTACTCAGCTCTCTTTACACTTCTGTCTTTACGAGTTCGAAACTTCAACAGCAAAACCCTCAAAGTTAATGACATCGAAGGTAATCCGGTGGAAATCTCTGCCGTTGTCGTTTTCCATGTAGTTGATACCGCTAAGGCAATTTTTGATGTCGAAAAATATGGCAATAAAAAACAATTCCCTCTACGGCTTGATCCTAAACTTTATGCCGCTCTGGAGCGTTGGGCTGCCGATGAATTTCGCAGCGCCAATGCCCACATTGAATTTTTGCTTCGGGAGGCAGTCCGCCATGCGGGGCGTTTAAACGACAGAATCAGTCCGGAAACTTCAGAAGATGCTGAAAAGTAACAAACTTAAAATAGGCCCGTGAATTTCCCCTTACAGGGAGTTCACGGGCTTTCTTTATCCTGTTTCGTTCTGTGATTTATGACGCCAAAATACGCCGAGCACCCAGATAACGTGCTGACCAGTAAGAATCTGTCATGTCGTCATAAGATACACCGCCACTAGACGAATTAATCATCGTGCTATTTCCGATGTAGATTCCGACATGGGAAGCGCCTGAAGAGTATGTGTGAAAAAACACTAAATCTCCCGGACGCAATTCCGCACGCGAAACGAAAACTCCATTGTGAAACTGTTGTTCTGAAGTTCGACTCAAAGATATGCCACTATTTCGATAGACATATTGGACATACCCTGAACAGTCAAATCCGGAAGGGGTTGTGCCCCCCCAGACATATCGTGTGCCTAGAAATTGAGCCGCAAAGCTAAGGATTTGTTGGGCTCCGCCGGAAACTTTAACAGTTCCCGTAACCCCTCCGCCCGAATTTGCTCCGCGAGAAGTACCAGAGGATTTCTCCTGAGCAGCATAGGCTGCCTCAAGCGCTTCTTGCTCGATCAATCTTTGTATTCTACTCACATTAGCTTGTGCAGATAAAGAAGCATTCAGAGCCTTCTTTTCGTCTTTGCTTAATTGAGCAAGGATGGCTTGCTGCTTGTCCAGGGTTTGTTGCACGGCCTGCTGGGTTAGCGCTTTTTCCTGGATCGAAGCTTGGATTGTATTCTGCTTTTGTTTGATGAGTTCTTTTTGATTGTTCATGGTTTCGTTTAACGCTGCAATATCCTTTTGAAGCTTACTATAACTGCCTACGATCATCTGAATCTTGTCCGCGCGGTCTATAAAATCCGATAAACTGCCGGCCTCGAACAACACAGCTAAATAAGTTGTTACCCCTTCTTCATAATTACTCTTTAAGAACTGTCCCAGCGTTTTGATGTACTCCTGCCGCTGATTCTCAAGTTTATTTTGCTTTTCTTCCAATCCCTTCAGATTACATTGTTCCTCGGTCAGTAATAGTTGTTCCCGCGCCATACTGTTCTTCAAAGCCTGAACAGATTGCTTTAAGGCCAAAACCTGTGGCGCTACTCCCGCCACTTTCTCTTTCTGTACCTGTAAAGCCCCATTTAACTGATCGACTTGCTGTTTTGATTGATTCAGCTGTTGCTGCAAGTCATCGGCTTGAACCGGGAGCACTGAAGCGACTAAAAGACTGACTCCTATGATTATGCCTAAGGTTGTTCTATGTAAAAAACGTATCCTATTCATTCAATTAACCCCTCAACTATTCATTTGTCATTTGTCTGGGAATTCGCCACAAATGCTGAAATTCCTTGTCTTGCAATACAAAAAAATTAACAAAGCATTAATCCCAGGATTCCGGACTCTGAACATAGCCTCGCGGAGCAAAAAAAATTATAACGCAGACAAGAAAGAAGAAAGACAGCTGATTCCAATTGGCCAAAGACATTCTTGATCTCAACTGGGTACTGCTATATATGCCAACTTATATCTTCGCCGTTTGGGATGCCTATCGCTGCAGTTTAGAGGAAACTAGCGTAACAATTATTAGCAGTGATCATTATTTATTTTATTGATATGACCGGAGGCTGCAAATAAAATTCAAGATCATAACGCTCACTTAACCAGTTTGCCTTCCATTCATCCAATATCAAAACAGCATAGTTATCATCTTTATCCAGCACGACCGTACTCATGCTTGATTCAGTCAGCAGTTTAATGGTCTTTTCCTCTTTTTCAACCCAGCGGACGATTTCAAAGGGAAGGTGTTGTATATTTACCTGAACCCCGTACTCTTCACGCAAGCGGTATTCTAATACTTCAAACTGCAATTGCCCGACAACCCCGATGATCGGAGCCTCTACCCCCACATGGAGATCTCTGAAGACATGGATAGCTCCTTCTTCCTGGAGTTCCTGAATCCCTTTAATAAATTGTTTGCGTTTTAAAGCGTTGGCAATATTGATCCGGGCAAAGTTCTCGGGGTTAAAGAAAGGCATCGCTTCAAACTGCAGTCCATCTTTTTCCGTGAGAACATCTCCGATCCTTAAGAGCCCGCTATCATGAACCCCAATTATGTCGCCGGCAAACGCCTCCTCAAGAATTGTTCGTTCTTGGGCAAACAACTGTTGGGGCTGAGCGAGACGAAGTCGTCGATGGGAACGGGTATGAAGCACGTTCATACCCCGTTCATAGCGGCCGGAACAAATCCGGATAAACGCGATACGGTCCCGATGCCGGGCATTCATGTTCGCTTGAATTTTGAAAATATACCCGGAAAAACTGGGGGTTGCCGGATTTAACTCGCCCTGATTCGTGCTGCGAGGTTGTGGGGCAGGTGCTAAATCCAGGAAGCTGCGTAAAAAATTCGGTACGCCGAAGTTATAGAGCGCACTCCCAAAAAACACCGGCGTTACTTCTCCTCGGTCTACTCGTTCCGGCGAAAAGGTATTTCCGGCCAAATCCAAAAGGTCAATCTCCTCATTTAACTGCTTAAGCAGGAGCTCCCCAATGCCTTCCCGTACGTTTGGATCACTGAGGGCTCCGGATACGGGCGGCTGAGCGCTGGATTTACTACGTCCTTCAACAAAGCGCTCAACCTGCCCCGTATGGCGATCATAAATTCCTCTAAAATCCGAGCCCATACCAATTGGCCAATTCATGGCGTAGGATTCAACTCCCAGAACCTTTTCCACTTCATCCATCAAATCCAGCGGATCCCTGGCATCACGGTCGAACTTATTAATGAAAGTAAAAATTGGAATTCCCCGTTTTCGACAGACCTGAAACAATTTTTTGGTCTGGGTTTCCACCCCTTTCGCGGCATCAATCAGCATAACGGCACTGTCGGCTGCCGTCAGGGTCCGGTAGGTGTCTTCACTGAAATCCTGGTGACCCGGTGTATCCAGGATGTTGATGACATATCCCTGATACTTAAATTGGAGAGCACTGGAAGTAATCGAAATACCCCGCTGCCGCTCAAGGTCCATCCAGTCTGACGCAGCATAGCGTTCCATTTTTCTGGCTTTGACCGAACCGGCTTCACGAATTGCCCCGCCAAAAAGAAGTAGTTTTTCCGTTAAAGTAGTTTTTCCCGCATCAGGATGGGATATAATGGCAAATGTTTTCCGCGAATTAATTTCCGCTTTTAGATCAGTTTGGTTCAATGTCTTTAACTCCTTAGTTTATCTTATTACGATAAGCGGTAAATGCCACTTTTGGTGACGTACTCCCACCACCTAAGAGGTGGGGGCTTCTTGGGACGTGCGGCTTCGGCGAAACCCTCCACTGGAGGCTTTCGTCACCGAAGACTCGATGTTCAACTTTAGTTGAACGAGTTCACTGATGAGGATCGCTTGTTCAGCGCTGGGATAAAGGCGATATCTGTACGCTTTATTCATCGCTGCTCACCTTGATTTTCAATGTACCGTTTTATGACCTCAAGGGGTGCGCCGCCAGTTGTAAGTAAGCAGAAGCTTCTCGACCAAAAGTTTTCTTTCCAGAGAGACCCCCGTAGTTGTTGATATTCTTTTTTGATCAGTCGAGATGATGCACTTTTGTAGGCATTGATAAACTTTGATAATTCGCTGTTGGGATGAGCCTTGAACAGAACATGGACATGATCTCCATCATGATGCCATTCTTGTAACGTGATATTGCAGCGAAGGGACACATACTCAAATATTTCTTTAAGCCTGTTCGAAATTACTTCATTGATGACGTTTTTACGATATTTAATAACCATAATTAGATGATAATGAAGGAGAAATACTGAGTGATTATTATTATCCAACTCCATTGATTTATCACCACCAGCCATAATTACTACTGAATACATTATATCATGCATTTAAGCGATTATCAATGCTCAATTGGCATAAAAAGGGCGTCAATTCATCTCCCGCCTACGCACTCACTATCGTGAGTAAGGTAGCTTAGAGGCGGGAGACTTCTTGCCGCACGAGGTTAAACATAGCACAGCATTAATCCGGTGACCCCTTTAAAATTACATCAATACACTTAATACGTTTAGCATTGGCATTGTCTTTGGCATTGTCTTTGTCTTTGGCATTGGCATTGTCTTTGGTTATCGGTTGTCCGCCGCCGATGCCGCCACCCTGAAGGGTCAAACTTTGGCAACCTTGACCCCGCAAACCTTATACTCGTATGTCTTGGTTACTTTATCATAGGCACCATTGGTCAAAACGTTGGTTGGCGATTCTTTATAATGGAAGGTCATAAATAACATTCCTTCCGGTACCCGGTTAGTAAGCTTAACCTTGGTTGTCAGCTCACCACGGCGTGAGGCGACTTGCACCTTACCGCCATTATCAACCCCCAGCCGTTTCGCATCCTGAGGATTGAGTTCAGCTAATTCCTCCGGCGCATTAGCCTCCAAGGCTTGGGAATTCCTAGTCATGACACAATAGTGTTCAAGTTTCCGCCCTGAATTAAGCAGGAAGGGATACTCTTGATCAGGCATTTCAGCCGGATCCTGGAATTCAATTGCCATAAAGAGACCTTTGCCGCGGGTGAATTTACCTTGATGCAAGAACTTTGTTCCTTGATGCTCTGCATTCGGCACAGGCCATTGCAGGCTTGACTGGGCCAGCCGCTCGTAGCTGACTCCGGCATAATGGGGACTCAGGGAAGCAACTTCTTTCATCACTTCTGCAGGATTATTATATTCAAAGGCATAACCCATCCGGGTAGCTAATTCACAAATGATTTGCCAGTCAGCCTTGGCATTGCCAAGGGGTTCAATGGCTTTATTAACCATTTGAATACGCCGTTCCGTATTAGTGAAGGTCCCGGTCTTCTCGGCAAAACTGGTCCCTGGAAGAATTACATCAGCCAATTTTGCTGTTTCGGACATGAAGATATCCTGGACAACTAAGAAGTCCAGTGATTTCAAACCCTTTATAACATGGTTGGCATCAGCATCAGTCAGTACAGGATCTTCTCCAAAAACATACAGCGCCCTTAAATCCCTTTTAATCGCGGCATCAAACATATCCGGAATCAAATAGCCCGGTTTAGGATTAAGGGGTACCCCATAAGCCTTTTCGAATTTCGCAAAGAGATCCGGATTTGTCACAGCCTGGTAGCCAACGAAGGCAGTCGGCAGGGCGCCCATGTCACAGGCTCCCTGGACGTTATTTTGACCACGGATCGGGTTAACACCGGTATTTTCCTTCCCTATGTTTCCTGTTACCATTGCCAGATTAGCCAAGGACATTACATTATCCGTACCACAGATATGCTCAGTAATCCCCAGCGTATAGAAGATTTGAGCGCTTTCCGCCGTAGCATAGATTCGGGCCGCTTCTTCCATTTGTTCAACAGGTACTCCCGTAATCTTGCTGACAAGTTCCGGCGGATATTTAGCAATATTTTCTTTGAACTTTTCAAAATCTTCCGTGCGTTCGGCAATAAATTCCTTGTCTTCCCAGCCATTGGTCAGAATAATATTCATAATCCCATTAATCAGCGCAACATCTGTCCCGGATTTTAATCTTATATAAACATCCGCTCTTTCGGCCAATGTGGTCCGACGAGGATCAACCACAATCGCTTTGCAGCCATTGGCCATCGCCTGCAGCATTTTGGCCCCAATGATCGGATGGGCTTCTGTGGTATTAGAACCAATGATGAACATCACCTTGGATTGGGGAATCTCGTTAATTGAATTTGTCATGGCGCCGGAGCCAAATGAAGTGGCCAAACCAGCCACTGTGGGAGCGTGTCAGGTCCGGGCGCAGTGATCGACGTTATTCGTCCCAATCGCTGCGCGCATAAATTTTTGCATCAGATAATTCTCTTCATTTGTACAACGGGCTGAACTTAAAGCAGCGATTGCATCCGCCCCATGAGCTGCTTTAACTTCCTTCAGTTTGGAAGCAACTAAATCAAGGGCCTCATCCCAACTTGCCGGAACAAACTCGCCATCTTTTTTAATCAGCGGCGTAGTTATCCGGTTAGGACTATGAATCATGTCCATCCCGAAACGTCCCTTGACACAAAGATCCCGTCCGTTAACCGGAGAATTGGGATTCGAGGTTACACCAATGACTTTTCCGTCCTTAACGTTAAGATCAAAATTACAGCCCGTTCCACAGAAAGGACAAGTAGTCTGCACCTTTTGAATTTCCCAGGGACGACCTTGGCCAACCATATTTTTTTCTGTTAAAGCCCCAACCGGACAAACTGCCACACAGGAACCACAGAACACACATTCGGACTCATTATACGGAAGATTAAAGGCCGGACCAACCTGAGAATTATACCCACGGTTAGAAACATTCAAAATATTCCGCACTTGCTTTTCCGAACAGGCTCGAATACATTTGCGACAGAGAATACATTTATTAGGGTCACGCAGAATAAAAGGATTATTATCATCAATCGGCAGCTCCCGGCGTTCACCCCTGTAAGTTTCCCCCTTGACACCATATTGATAAGCATACTCCGCCAGGGAACAATTGCCCATTTTCTCACAGGTCATGCAATCCAGCGGGTGGTTTGCTACCAGCAGCTCTAAAATCGTTTTCCGGGCGTTTTTTACCTTGGCATTTTGAGTATCAACAACCATTCCCTGACTAATTTGCGTTACACAAGAAGCTGGGAGATTTCGCATCCCCTCAATCTCAACGACACACAAACGGCAAGCAGCTGCATTTGTTAGTTCCGGGTCGTGACATAAAGTAGGTATCGGAATATTATTCATCCGACAAGCTTCCAGGACAGTACTACCTATTGGCGCACTAACTTCCTGCCCATCAATTGTTAAAGTAAACCATTCCACGCGTCTCACTCCTTTCAGTTAATCTCAAACAACCGCGTCTGATTTACGTTCTTGCGAACATATTTGGCCTTTGATTCACTTATTTGCTCTTTCTTACATTAACTTGGCGTTATATTCGGCAGGAAAATGCTGGATGGTACTCAAAATCGGCGAGGGAGCAGCTTGTCCCAGTGGACAGAAGCAAGTGTTGATCATTACCCGACCCAGATTATCGAGTAGAGCAATATCTGTCTGGGCACCTTTACCGGCATTAATTTTCTCCATTAATTCCTGCATCCGCAGGGTTCCCTCTCGACAAGGGGTGCATTTGCCACAAGATTCATGGGCAAAGAATTTGGCGATCCTGGCAGTTACATCTACCAGATCCCGACTTGCATCCAGCACAAATACTGCTCCGGAGCCAAGGGCTGCCCCAATATCCGCCATAGCATCAAAGCTGATTTGGGTGTCGAGTTGACCGGCGGGAATAAATACCCCGGAGGTACCTCCGATTTGAACGGCTTTAAATTCCTTGCCGTCCGCCATACCGCCGCCGAATTGGAAGATAACTTCTCTGATCGTAGTGTTGGTAGGCGCTTCAAAGAAGGTTTTGTTTTTAACATTCCCGGTAAGGGTAAGAACTTTAGTACCCGGATAGGATGAGGCGCCAATAGCAGCGTACCAAGCGGAACCCTTCTCGACGATTACCGGTATATTGGCAAAAGTTTCGACATTATTAATGATGGTTGGTTTACCCCACAGTCCACTAACCGGCGGAAAGGGTGGTTTCATCCGTGGCTCTCCCCTTTTGCCTTCGATTGATTCCATAAGTGCGGTTTCTTCACCACACACATAAGCTCCCGCTCCCAGGCGGACTTCAATCGAAAAATCTCCCAGAACCCCTTTTCCCTTAGCCTGAGCTATGGCCTGCTTCAAGGTTTTAGCAACTGAGGGATACTCACCTCTGCAGTAGATAAAACCTTGGGTTGCTCCGATAGCATAGCCGCAAATCGCCATACCTTCCAGAACGGTCTGCGGATCATTTTCCATAATTAACCGATCTTTATAGGTACCGGGTTCACCTTCGTCCGCATTACATATGACATATTTCTGGTCGGCTTGGGCCTGGTAGGCAAAATTTAACTTCATGCCACAGTTGAAACCGGCTCCGCCCCGACCTCTGAGATTGGATGCTTTAACTTCATTAATCAGATCTGTGTTACTCATACTACGTGCTTTTTTCAGGGAATTATAACCACCCCCGGCCAGATAATCGTCTATTTTGAGTGGATCAATTTTCCCGTAATTACGCAGTACAATGCGCATTTCCTCGGCCATTTCTATGTCCTCCTTCCCTGGTAAATCAGGTATTGATTTCTAATTGACTTTTGATTTTCTATTTGCATTCAGCTAATATGCCGGGAATCTTGGCCGGAGACACATCCACATATGGGTTGCCGTTAATCGTTATTACGGGAGTACCCTGGCATTGACCCACACATTCGGTAAATTCAAGAGTGAAGAGACCGTCGGCGGTACTGCCGCCCATGCCGACCCCCAGTTCCTTTTCCAGAGCAGCAACCACCTCGGCGGCGCCGGCAACGTGACAGGGTTCGCTTTCGCAGATCCTGATCACATTTTTACCACGGGGCTTAACTGAAAACATGGAATAAAATGTTGCGACCCCATAAACCTGAGCAACCGGTTTGCCAAAAACCGCAGCTGCCTGAAGGATTGCTTCTTCCGGTAAATAATTGAGCTTTTCCTGAATGGCATGAAAAGCCTCGATCATCCCTCCGGGCACATTTGCATAGTTAGCGAGAATCTCCTG
>JBAQLX010000030.1:0-3417 GCA_049302315.1 Desulfosporosinus sp. | reverse complement strand
GCTCACGCCATACCTCCCCATCTCGTGAATTACAGAGCTAATATTTGGGCGCTGCGAAAACTTGGAGTGCGAAAAATTCTTGCCACAGCGGCAGTCGGTTCTTTATCTTCTAATTTTCACTCAGGTGAGTTAGTGCTTCCAGATCAATTTCTTGATTTTACTAAGAGTCGGCCACAGACTTTTTACGAAGGTGGAAAACAGGGTGTACTCCATGTTGATATGACAGAACCCTATTGTTCCGATGTGCGTCAGGTTATTATGAATGCTGCAGAGCAGCTTGGGTTTGCGATAAAGAATGGGGCATGTTATGTTTGTACAGAAGGTCCGCGTTTTGAAACCCCTGCAGAGATTCGAATGTTTCAGCGCTTTGGGGCAGACCTTGTCGGAATGACGAGTGTTCCTGAAGTCGTTCTGGCTCGGGAGCTGGGGATGTGCTACGCCTCCATCGGGATGGTCACGAATAAAGCAGCCGGGATTGCAACCCATCCGTTAACCCATGCAGAAGTAATGGAAACCATGAAGGCACTAGGGATTAAGGTCGCTCAGCTCATTCAGGAGAGTATGGAGTTATGGACTCCCGATCAGAATTGTCGGTGTGCCTCAGCGAATAGAGAAGTGGGTAAGTTTTAGAAAGGCAGTGGGACGATGAAATCGATCGAATGGCTAGGGAATTACTTGCGAATATTAGATCAGAGCAAGCTTCCAGTAGAAACTGTATATCGGGATGCTTTGTCCTATAAGGATGTGGCGGAGGCTATTGAACTCATGGAAGTGCGCGGTGCGCCTGCCATTGGGGCGGCTGCCGCATATGGATTTGTCTTAGGAGCGCTGGAGTACCAGGGGAATATAGAAGGGCTGTCCGGTCACATGCAAGTGGTACAAGACAGACTCGAGGCGACTCGGCCCACGGCGGTCAACTTGTTTTGGGCGCTTCGGCGCATGGAAGATCGCTTGCGTGAATGCAGGGAGGTCAAAGATTTGGCTGAGGTGCGGCGGATTTTAATTGAGGAAGCGGATCATATCGCGGAGGATGATCGCCGAGTGAATGTCCTGATTGGGGAATATGGAAATGAGATTGTCCCGGAGAAGGCCAATATTCTGACCCATTGTAACGCCGGAGCCTTAGCCACAGTTGAGTACGGTACTGCTCTTGGTGTTATCCGAAAGGCTAATGAAACGGGGAAGACGATTCATGTTTATGCAGATGAAACACGACCTTTATTACAAGGGGCACGCCTAACGACCATGGAACTTTTGCGAGACAAGATTCCGGTGACCCTGATTGCAGATAATATGGCCGGATATTTAATGCAACAAGGTAAGGTTGACCTTGTAATTGTTGGAGCGGATAGAATCGCGGCCAACGGAGATACAGCGAATAAAATCGGGACTTACTCCTTGGCAGTCCTAGCACAAGCGCATGCCATTCCTTTTTATGTAGCAGCTCCGACCTCGACCATTGATTTAAAAGTAGCAACCGGGCAAGAAATACCGATTGAAGAACGCCCCGACAAGGAAATGAGAGAATGCTTTGGGGTACAAGTCGCACCTGCGGAGGTCAATGTTTATAATCCAGCGTTTGATGTCACCCCGGCGAAATATATTACCGGGATTATTACAGAAAAAGGGATCATGGCTAATCCTTATTCAGTCAACATCCTTAAATTGATGGTGCGATCCTAAACTTCGGATTGAGCTTTCCCCATAAATTGAGGTTGTCCCCTGACGATGGGTGTGAGGAGGATGGAGAGTATGTCGAAGCTTATATTACGGGCCATGGTGTTACCCATGACCGGACCGGATGTATTTTATCCCCAAGGGGAAATTGCTATAGAGAACGATCGGATCGTTTCGGTAGGGGCGCCGGGTTCTGTTCCGGCAGGGTTTATTCCTGACCGTATTCTGGAACTGCCTAACGACGTGGTTATGCCGGGGTTAATAAACACTCATACCCATGCAGCCATGACCTTACTCAGGAGCTATGCCGACGATCTGCCGCTCATGCCTTGGCTCAATGAGAAGATATGGCCTTTCGAAGAAAAATTGACGGAAGAGGATATTTATTGGGGAACGGCCTTAGCACTTTGTGAAATGATTCGCTCAGGCACGACCACCATGCTGGATATGTATCTTTCAATGGATCAAGTCGCGGAAGCGGCGCTCAGGGCAGGGACTCGTGCTGTCCTTTCACGAGGACTGGTCGGGAATAATCCAAACGGCAACCGGGCCTTGGAAGAAAATATTGAATTAGTTCGGCGCTATCACGGCGCCGGTAATGGGCGAGTAAGCATTATGTTTGGCCCACACGCTCCTTACACGTGCTCAGCTGAGTATCTTCAACGCGTGAAAGTTGAGGCGGACCGGCTGGGTGTAGGGATTCATATTCATGTGGCCGAAACTAAAGATGAGATTAAGATGATTGGAGAGAAATACGGAAAAACTCCTGTACAGTGGCTCGATGAGCTTGGGCTTTTCGGAGGGCATGTAGTGGCAGCACACTGTGTTCATTTGACGCCGGAGGATATGGACATCCTGGCTGGCAGGCACGTCTGTGTCGCCCATAATGCCGAAAGCAACATGAAACTAAGCAGCGGAACCGCTCCAATAACCGAGTTGCGCGCCAAAGGCGTTGTCATAGGACTCGGAACAGACGGCGCGTCAAGTAATAACAATCTCGATCTTTTTGGGGAGATGCGTTCAGCGGCACTCCAACAAAAACTAAGGGTGGATTCGACTGTACTCCCAGCTTATGAAGTATTGGAAATGGCAACGCTTGGCGGGGCTCAAACGCTCGGTCTTGAAGATATCGGGATGCTCGCCCCGGGGTTTAAAGCAGATATTATCACCATAGACATGGATCAACCGCATTTCTATCCTCGTTTTTCCATCCCGGCACATCTGGTCTATGTTGCCCATGCAGGGGACGTACGCACGGTGATGGTAGACGGCACAATTATCATGGAAGAACGGAAACTTTTGACCATGGAGGCAGGTAAGGTTTGTCAAGAAGTTGAAACCCGGGCTAAGCGGATTTCAGCGGAGTTAAATGGTTAATCACAGCGGATCCACGAATCTGTGAGAGTAATTCATGAATTGCCCCTACTTGACAAAACGTGAGATATAGTCTAAAATTCGTCTGTAAAGTAAAAATACTTTACAGGGGGTTTGGAATGGAAAAACTCGCCCAAACAGCTCTCCTGGCAGATTTCTATGGCCCACTTCTTACGGAAAAGCAACGAAACGTTTGGGATCTTCATTACCAACATGATCTTTCTTTGGCTGAAATCGCAGAGACGGAACATATCAGCCGCCAGGCTATTCATGATTTGCTCAAACGCACAGAACGGATCCTTGCAGAATACGAGGAGAAATTAGGGCTTGTTCAGAGGTTCTGGGCGGAACGTGAGAAATTAATGG
>JBAQLX010000029.1:0-5659 GCA_049302315.1 Desulfosporosinus sp. | reverse complement strand
GCAGGGCATGTCGCCCGTTTCTATGGAGCAAGTACTTGCCTGGAATCCTGATCTGATTCTGGTCAGTTCTTCAACCGGCGGGGACAAAAACTATCAAACTATCTTGAATGATCCTGCTTGGAGCAAGATCAAGGCTGTTAAGGATAAAAAAGTATATATTACCCCTCTGCTTCCTTTCGGATGGTTTGATCGTCCGCCCAATATTATGCGTGTTCTCGGCACAGAATGGCTCTCCAACTTGTTATACCCTGAATATGTGAAAATTGATCTAAACAAAGAAACAAAAGATTTTTTCAAACTATTCTTTAATATGGATTTAAGCGATCAGCAGGTGAACGAACTACTCAAAAACTCGATAGCGAAATAGATTTATGACCGGGGGATCAAGTGCCGTTTTGCCTTGAGCCAAAAGACGCAGATCTCCCGCCCACCATCTCCCGCCCGTCGCTGTAAACGTGGCAATAGATTTGCCGGATTGCCTTGAGGGGGCAGTTAAGATATGGGAAAGAAGGGTAGTTAATGCGGCCTCTTCAGGATACGCACAATGAATCTTTACAGAATAAGGCCGAAGCAGCCAATGCCCGCCCTAAGGACATGGTAAGAAAGCAGGGGCTGGCAATTGTAATATTATTCGTTGTTCTGATCGTTATCTTTCTCTGGTCATTTACCGTCGGTCGCTACGCAGTCCCTTTACCTGAATTGCTCACGGTATTTTTCAGGAAAATCTTCGGGTTTCCGGCTACTTGGTCGGATACACTGGAAACAGTATTGTTCAATATCAGGATACCGAGAATTATTGTCGCACTCGTTATTGGGGCTGCGCTTGCGGCATCGGGGGCCGCATTTCAGGGCCTTTTCCGCAATCCCATGGTTTCGCCGGATATCTTGGGCGCTTCGGCTGGCGCCGGTTTTGGCGCTGCTATGGCCATTCTTTACTCTGCCGGTTCACTGACTATTCAAATCGTGGCATTTGTGTTTGGAATTATCGCTGTGATCTTAACATACTTCATCAGCCGTCTCATTTCCAGAGGAAATAATTCCGTCCTTGTTATAGTCTTGACAGGTATCGTTGTGACCAGTCTGTTTACGGCATTCATTTCGCTGGCAAAATATACGGCTGATCCCAACAATAAATTGCCGGAAATAACGTTTTGGCTTATGGGAGGACTTGCTTCAATAACTGCAAAGAACATAAAGCTCGTTCTTATTCCGTTTATCATCGGCATCATTCCTATGCTGCTCTTAAGATATAAGCTTAATGCTTTATCTTTTGGCGAGGAGGAAGCGCAGTCCCTGGGAATTAACACAAAAAAAATTCGTCTTATCTACATCTTTTGTGCAACGCTGCTTACAGCCTCAGCCGTGGCGACCGGAGGCATGATTGGCTGGGTTGGTCTTGTTATCCCTCATTTGGCCAGAATACTGGTTGGGCCGAATTACAAGTTTATGCTGCCGGCCTCAATTCTACTTGGGGGAGCCTACTTGCTGCTGATTGATGATCTCTCGCGCACCATTTTTGCGGTAGAAGTACCGCTGAGTATTTTGACGGCAATTATCGGAGCGCCATTTTTTATCTATCTATTATACAAAGGAGGGAATTCGTGGACATGATACTGGAAATAAAAGATGCGTCTTTTGGTTATGGCAAAAAGACTGTACTCAGGAATATCTCTTTTCGGGTTGGTTCCGGTGAGTTCCTTTGTCTGCTTGGTCCCAACGGGGTTGGTAAAACGACGTTGTTTAAATCCATTTTGGGCTTTCTTGCAACTAAAAGCGGTGAGATAATGCTTGACGGGCAAGGCATTAATCGATGGCCCAAACCGTGTCTGGCCAAAGTCGTGGGCTATGTCCCGCAAGCCCATACGCCTCCTTTTCCATATACGGTTCTGGATGTTGTATTAATGGGGCGCATTGCCCATCTTGGCGCCTTTTCATCCCCTTCCAGGGAGGACGTTAAGATAGCCGAAGAATCGTTGGATAAGCTGGGCGCCTACTTCCTAAAAGATATGACCTATACGGAAATAAGCGGCGGCGAAAGACAAATGGTGCTTATCGCCAGGGCGCTGACGCAAAGGCCCCAGATGCTTATTCTGGATGAACCCACTTCCAATTTGGATTACGGCAATCAGGTGAGGGTTCTGCTGCAAATAAAGAAGTTGTCAAATGAAGGTATGACAGTCGTAATGACCTCCCATTATCCCGATCACGCCTTCCTTTGTTCTTCCAAAGTAGCTTTATTAAATAAAAAAGGGATTGAGATCGGCACGGCAGACGATATCATCACCGAAACAAACATGAAAGACACGTATGGGATAAGTGTGCGAATAACAAGACTGGCCGACAATTATGGCGCAGACATTAAAAGGTGTGTCGCGCTGGCCAATTAAATATTGGAATTGATTGAAAATGAGTTAATCAAGAATAATGGGGTATGCGCATTACCTTCATGGACGTGAAGGAGGACGCAATACAAATTGCCAACAGTCGGATTAGGGATTGGGCGCTTGAGGATAAAACCTCGACAATCGTTAGCGACGCACGAGAAATTAATCTGCCGTTTCTTTTCCACATTGTCAGACTTTCTTCGGCAATAAAAGCGTCGCCAATGCCGCAAAACATCGGTGACGTATTCAGGAGGTGCATATTAAATTCCGCTTGGAAATTTAATATAAAAGCGGTAGGAATTATTGCTGGCTTCGTGGTTTGTTTTTTAAAAGGAGGAGGTGGTATATGGCTGAGGAGATTTCGTAACCTTAACCTAATTGAATAACAACCATCCCCACTAATCAATTTGAGAGCTCTGGGAATGAGTTGGGTACCAACACGAATAGTCCTAAGGAAAAGTAAATGTGAATTATTCTTTCCAGAAGGCCTTAAGAGGAGGGTGAATAGTGAATTCTGTATTAACTGAAGGTATTATAAATATTTCCGCCCAATGCAGATCCTGTGATCACTGCACTTCAATTTGTCCTACGGGTGCCATAACCGGGAAACTCGGCGAACAACATCATATTGATCACAGCAAATGTCTCAATTGCGGGCAGTGCCTGATTAACTGCCCGGCTGGAATAATCAAAGATCGGAGTATGATCGAAGAAATAAAGGCAGCAATAGCTAATCCGAAAAAATTTGTCGTAGTTCAAACTGCTCCGGCGGTCAGGGTAGCTTTAGGAGAAGAATTTGGCAAGGCTCCCGGATATAATGCCAAAGGTAAAATGTTTGCTTCTTTAAGAAAATTAGGTTTCAAAAAAGTATACGACACGGAGTTTACCGCTGACCTAACGATTATGGAAGAAGGCAGCGAGTTAATTAACCGGGTGTTTAAAGCTGTGGGCCAATCCGGTTACGAAGAAAGCGGACCTCTGCCCCAATTTACGAGTTGTTGTCCGGCTTGGATTAAATATGCCGAGGATAATTATCCCAAAATACTTCCCCATTTGTCTTCGGCCAAATCTCCGCAGCAGATGTTCGGAGCCTTAGCAAAGACATATGTTCCCCAAAAATTGAATATTGATCCCGCCAGTGTCTATTCTGTTTCCATCATGCCTTGTACGGCGAAAAAATATGAGTGCAACCGACCGGAAATGATCAGCAGCGGCTACCAGGATGTGGATGCGGTCTTAACCACGCGCGAACTGGCCCAGCTGATTAAGGATGCCGGGATCAACTTCGATAGCCTGCCAGATGAAAAAGCAGATTCTTTTGTCGGTCAATCCACCGGCGCAGCCACGATTTTTGGGGTGAGCGGCGGCGTAATGGAAGCGGCGTTGCGTACAGCTTATGAGTTGTTGAGCGGGCTGCCTTTGGCTAAAGTTGAATTCAAATCTGTGCGCGGACTGGATCCGGTCAGGGAAGCAACAGTTCCGATACCGATCAAAGCTCTGGGTAATACAGTTTTTCCTGTCAAAGTTGCTATCATAACTGGGGTTAAACATGCAGCCCCGATAATTGAAGATGTATTAGCGGGAAAGCTCAATTACCATTTTATCGAAGTCATGACTTGTCCGGGCGGGTGTATTAACGGTGGCGGACAGCCGATCTGGCGGATCGGCTAATAAAAAAAAAGGAGCAATCGAGATGTCATTATTTCGTGAAAAAGATGGTATAAACAGGCGGCAGTTTTTCAAAGGAACCGGCATGGTGGTAGTCGCGGTAGCTTTTGGCGGTGTATTTACCAAGATCGGGTTCAGCAACACCAAAACCAGTACCGCTTATATTGGCCAAAGAGCAGCCGGCTTATATTCCCTGGATGAAAGTATGGCCATTCGTAAATCACATGAAAACGCTGAAGTACTGCAATTATATAAGGAGTTCTTGTCACTGGGGGAAGTTAAACCTCTGAGCGCCAAGTCTCATCATTTGCTGCATACGCGGTATGGTCAGGATATTCCAGCATTAATTAAGGAACTGAACCACTCAAAAGAGAAAAATGTCAAAGCTGTATCATAGCCCGTACAAACCCGTGCTAATTGGGCCAAGATCTGAAACGCTGGAAAGGAAAGAAGAGGATAGATATGAGTATGGAAACTGTCAACGGCAAAGTTTTAAAGCATAGTGCGCAGACCCGGTCGATGCACTGGATTCACCTAATCGCTTTTATCATCCTGGGATTGACCGGAATAGGCTTCCACTGGCTTATTGGCGGCATTAATAATCTATTTGGGGGCGGCGCTAACGCCTCCCTAATCCATTGTTGGACCGGCGTGGTTTTTACAGTGGGACCCACCCTCTACATTTTTTTAAATTTTGATCGTTTCTCGCGTTTTATCGATACTATTACGACTTTTGGCAAGAACGATCGTGCCTGGCTGAAAGTTCTCGGCGGCTATGTGCCGTTCATTAAAATGAACGAAAGACCTCCCCAGGATAAATACAATGCCGGTCAGAAAATTCTGGGCTGGTTGTGTATTATCGGCTGTGTTTTGCTTATTGTTACCGGTTTTGAAATGTGGCTGGGACGGCATAGTTTGTCGGCTGCTTTTTTAAACACTTGCTATACAATTCATTTTAATACGGCGATGGTTATGATCGTCCTGGTAGCCGGGCATTTCTTTTTGGCGGCAATTAATCCGAAATCCCGGGGTGAGTTTTCCTCCATGATGGTCGATGGTTATGTGGATGCGGCATCCAGCGCCCAGCATAACAGCAAGTGGTTCTCCGAACTGAAGAAAGAAGCTTAGGGACGATGAGGGAGACGTGCGGCAACAATCTGGAACAGCGTTTTGAGCAACTGACGAACCTGGGATTAATCTATTTTCAGGACGCCCAAGCATTATATGGCGATATTAAGGATTCACTTAATGTCCTAAATATTAAGCTGCTGAATTACAGAAAAGCAATGATCAAAATAGCTTCCGCCAGTTGCAAATCCAGATTGCTGAATATAACCGGATGTCTTCATTATTGGAAAGCGCCTTATTGGAATATTGGTTCTCCTGCTAACATTACGATGATGATCTGGCGCTTTCTTTTCTCCTTTCACGCGGTCAGGTGAGCTGCTATGATCGAAACGGCTAAAGTATGCAGCATAAGGCAGGCCTTACAGATTGATCCCATCAGAATGTGCCAACCGATCGGGGCCATCGATTGTCGGCTACAGGGGAGCGCTGCGCATTCTGGAAATGCTGCTTAATGCTTTCGAATTATATTGCAAATCTCT